>CAZRFO010000071.1:0-6896 GCA_964599515.1 uncultured Eggerthellaceae bacterium
TGCCTTGGCAAAGCAAGTTGGTGAAAGGCTCGTCAAAGTCAAGCATGCCCAGGTCACGCAGCACTTTGGTGAAGAAACGGCTGTAAAGCAAGTGCAAAATTGCGTGTTCAATGCCGCCAATGTATTGGTCTACCGGCATCCAAGCATTTACGCGTGCGCTATCAAAAGGAGCCTGCGAATTGTGCGGGTCTGTGTAGCGCATGTAATACCAGCTAGAACAAGTGAAAGTATCCATTGTGTCTGTTTCACGGCGCGCAGGTTTGCCGCACTTAGGGCAAGTGCATTTGGCGAATTCTTCATGAGTTGCAAGCGTTTCGCCCGCACCAAGGTCAATGTCTTCTGGCAAGCGCACTGGCAAGTCTTCAACAGGAACCGGCACAACTCCGCAGTCTTCGCAATGAATTGCAGGAATTGGGTTTCCCCAGTAACGCTGACGGCTAATAAGCCAGTCACGCAGACGATATTCAACTTTGCGTCTACCACGACCTGCTGCTTCTAGTGCTTCCACAACTGCAGCTTCACCTTCTGAATGCTTGCCGCCCTTCATGCCAGTGTATTTGCCACTTTGAACAAGCACGCCTTCTGCTGCCATTGCCTCTTCCCAGTCAACGCTTGTTACGACGCGTTCACGCTGGTCTTTTAGCTGCTCATACAGTGGGTCATCTTCGGTACAAATAATTGGAATGATTGGGAGGTCATATTTGCGAGCGAATTCAAAGTCGCGCTGGTCGCCGCATGGAACAGCCATTACAGCACCTGTGCCGTAGTCTGCAACAACGTAGTCTGCCACCCAAACTGGAACCTTTTCGCCATTGATTGGGTTAACAACATAGCGCCCAGTAAACGCACCATGCTTTTCGTGGTTGCCCTGCGCACGCTCAAGAGCGCTTACCTTCTTGGACGCTTCTACAAGCGCCATAACTTCTTCTTCGTATTCGCTGCCAGCAACAAGTTCTGCCACACCTTTGTATTCCGGCGCCAAAACAAAGAAGCTGCAACCAAAAAGCGTATCTGCTCGTGTTGTAAATACAGTGATGAGCTGGTCTTGCGTTGGGTTTTCTGGAACGCTGCCGTCTGCATTGCAAAGCGTAAATACAACCTCTGCACCTTCAGATCTTCCAATCCAGTTAGCCTGCTGCTGCTTTACACGCGCTGGCCAACCAGGGAGTTTGTCAAGGTCGTCAAGCAGTTCTTGAGCGTAGTCTGTAATCTTGAAGTACCACTGAGTTAAATCTTGCTTTTGAACTTCAGAATCACAGCGCCAGCACTTGCCTTCTATAACTTGTTCGTTTGCTAGAACAGTTTTGCAGCCTGGGCACCAGTTAACTGGAGAATTACGACGCTCTACCAGGCCTTTTTCCCAGAACTTCAAAAAGATATACTGGCCCCAACGGTAATATTCTGGGTCGCAAGCTACAACTGTGCGGTCCCAATCGTATGAAAATCCCATGCGCTTGAAACTTGCTTTTTGCGTAGCGATGTTTGCATACGTCCACTTTGCCGGGTGGCTGTTGTGTTTGATTGCTGCGTTTTCCGCCGGCAAGCCAAACGCGTCCCAACCCATTGGATGCAATACGTCATATCCTTGCATCTTTGAGTAACGCGCAATTACATCGCCAATTGTGTAGTTGCGAACATGCCCCATGTGAATGTCTCCACTTGGGTAAGGAAACATTTCAAGCACGTATTTTTTTGGCTTGTTTGTGTTTGTTCCGGTGTCTTCGCCTACTTTGTCTATACCAGATTCTTCCCAAGCAGCCTGCCAACGCGGCTCCAGTTCATGCGGATTGTATTGCTTCATTTGACTTCCCATCTTCTATGCACAGTGATTCTATGCACCATGCTTTTATACGCCATACTTTTATACGCCATGCGCCCAACCTCTTTGCGCGACGCTCAAACTTACATGTCCAACGAACGTTGTAGAGGCGGCGCTAATTTTTGCAACCTCGTATTATAGGCGAAAAGCACCTGCTCTTTGATACAATAACGGCGTACAAAACATAAATTGACAGGAACGCAAATGAACTACCACAACGCATCATTTAAAGCAGCATACGGAACTTCTTCGCAGCTTCCAACGTCTTCGCTGCCAGAAATTTCTTTTGCCGGGCGCTCAAACGTTGGCAAGTCTTCTTTGCTGAACAAACTTATGTATCGCAAAGGACTGGCGAAGGTTTCTTCAACGCCAGGTAAAACAGCCACGATAAATTTTTACGATGTAGACGGCGTTGACTTTGTAGATTTGCCTGGATACGGTTACGCTAAGGTTTCTAAAAGCGAAAAGTACCGCTGGGGGGAGCTAATTGAAGGCTACTTTAACCAGGAGCGCAACTTTGCGCTGGTAGTTTCTCTTGTTGACATACGCCACGCGGCAAGCGCGCAAGATGAAAACATGATTGCCTATTTGCAAGAATGCGAACTTCCCTTTTGCGTAGCGCTTACCAAAGCAGATAAACTTTCTAAGCAGCAAATCATCAAGCAAACTGCCGCGCTTCGCAAACAACTGCAGCTTTCTAAGGAAACCCCAATTGTTGCAACGTCTTCCGAAAGCGGCCTAGGAATAGAAGAGCTCCGCTCACTCATCAGCAGCTACGCCTCCTAGCTACCCCACGCCGCTAACCACATTCGACATCAATAGGCTGTGAGAGAACGCCATTTGCCACCTCGCCGTTTGAGAGTCCACTGATGCGAAGCGCGTAGGCAGAGGGTTGAGGCGACCATGTGAGGTTGTGGATAAGTGAGTGCAACTTACTTATCAAAAAATAATGCATTATTCACTAGTTGATTTGGCTCAAATGAAGCATTATCCAAACCGAGCCCTGTGTCGCCGAATGCCCTCTGCCTACACGCTAAGAGCCAGCCACCCCAACCTTAGGATTTATTCCTTTTCGGGGAGTGTGACCAGTATCATCATCCCAATAACAAGAGCGCATCCAATGATGTCGAAGTGCGTTAGCGGCGTCCCCAACCATATGGCCGTCACCGCAAGCGCAGTAACTGGCTCAAACACATCAAGAAGCCCAGAAAGCACAGCTCCGCACCTTCGCACACCTTCTAGAAATAGCAAGTAAGCGGCAATTGTTCCAAGCAGAACAACCCCAGCCACTGCTAGCAAAATTGGCACGTTGAGCTGCGGCGCACATGTCCAAGGGCGGAAAATAAACAAACAAACAACGCCAGCTATGCTCATTGCACAGGCAGTCACGGTTAGCCCGCCGTATTTTTTAAGAAGACGCACGGGCAACAAGATGTATGCCGCCATTGCTAAGGCAGCAAATATACCCCACGCAAGACCAATAGGCGGAATAGCAAGCTGGCTTATGTCGCCTTGCGTACAAATACAAAAGCACCCACCCAACGCAAGGATTAGCGCAACAATCTCACGCACATGCGGCAGCCTCTTTGAAGTGATGCAGGTTACAGCAACAACTATTAATAGACCGAGTTGCTCCATCATTGTGGCTGTCCCGGCAGACGTGTACTGAATGGTGAAAAGGTAGCCTACTTGACACGCAAGAGCGCCAAATATTGCATAGACGATGATGTCTACAACTGAATTTTTGTGCGAGACAAGGTCTTTTATTTCTGCACGTGAAGTTCGCATTATTAAACACGTTGGCAAAAGAATGATGGCACTAGTTATCATGCGGACACTATTAATCCATGGCACGCTTACGTCCCATGTTTCTGTTAAATATTGAACGCAAGAGCCAGAAAAACCCCAGCATATTGCGCTAAATATAACAAGAACGCACCCAGAAAGAGTGCGTAATCGCGCCGATTTTTTACTTGACTCTCCCACACAAACCTACCAAACAGCTGCTGCAAACCTACAAAATAGCTGCAAGCCTACCAAATAGCCGCCGCAAAAATAGCTGCAGCTGCCGCCAAAACAACAGGCGCCAAATATTCAACACCCGGAACCATTCCAGTTGCTCCGGCAGCAAATTGGTAAGCAAACCAAATGCCCACCATCAAAACTGCCGCGGTAAGTATTGCTCCTATGACCGAAAGCCAACGTTTATTAGGCAGGCAACAAAGTGCAAATACTACAGCGCAAATAAGCCAGCTTGCAACAATGCACCAGGTAAATGGACTAGAAAGTACCTGGAATAAATTTGTATATACTTCGCTTTTGCTATATATGAAAAATGAAACTACTTGCCAGTTGAATATATTGCAAGAGCCAAAGCTTGCGCACACTATACTTACAAATGAGCCAAAGGCTGCTGTGGCCAATGCTTTTGGCACACTTGTATAAAAGCCAGAAAATATTGCCGCAATGGGAGAAAATCCAAACGAACCCAAAACAGCAAAAAGCATTCCGGTTTGCGAAGATGCAGTTTGAGTTCTTGCAGCGTATATCCACCACGCAAGTAGCGCAATAGCAAAAACTACTCCTAATATAAAGTTTCTGCCAGCAAAGAGCATTACAGCAAATGCAGCATACGAAAGCAGCGCTCCTGCATTTGGTTTTATGGCCGCAAGCGCAGCAAATAAAAGTGCGATTATCCAAAACCACGGGTTATCAAACCCACTTGCGGCAGGTATGTTCCAAAGGGAAAACACAGAAATTGCAAGTGTTAAAACCGCAGATAGAACGCGGGTTGCTGGTGCTGCATGAAACGAGTCCTTGAACGTTTCCCATATACCTGGCGAAGAATACTGAGCAAGATGAGATTGCGCCGAGGCACCTTCGCCGCTATAGCCTTCTGCAGAGTTTGCATCTTCTTGCCAGTCGTTGCCACTATTAAAGTCAATCTGGCTTTGCTTTGCATGGCGAAGATCAAGCTCTTCAGCATTTTGACTTGTACGAAGCCCACGTTCGTTGCTTTTGTCAGATTTGCGTTGCGGTTCATCCTTTGCACTGCCAGATTCGCCAGAACCACCTTTGTTTTTACCACCAAAAAGCCAGCCGAAAAAGCCGCGTCTTTTGTTTTCTGCGTCTTCTTCGGCATCTTCTTCTGTCTCATCATCTTGGTGAGCAATCAAGTTGGCAATTTCTTTTTGACCTGCGTCTTTGTCTCCCAATTCATGCAGTAAGTCATCAACAAACTTTGCGACCGTTGGGTAGCGGTTATCCATTTCGGGGTCTAGCGCGTCAAATAAAATGTCGTCAACATCTTCCGATAAGTCGTCCCACATAAGCGAAGGCAAAAGGAGTTCTTGGTCTACAACGGCCGCCTTTGCAGATTCCAAATCTGGCGCGTCAAATGGGTTTTCTCCTACTAGAAGCTCATATGCAATACTGGCAAGCGCCCATTCGTCTGTGCGCGCGTCAAGATCTTGTTGGCACATTTGTTCAAGCGGCATATATCCAATGGTGCCGCCAGCAGAATGCCCCTGCCCTTGCGAGTCTTCCAAAGCAGCAAGACCGAAATCGGTCACTTTCACCACGCCGTTTTCATCGATAAGCACGTTATCTGGCTTTATGTCAAAATGCAGCACGCCATGAGCATGCGCAACACTTAATGCTTGGCCAACGCTTCCAACAATTGCGGCAATGATGTCAAGGGTAAGATCTCCGTCAAAGCGCTTTATGAATTCAGACAAAGTCATGCCTTCAACGTATTCCATGATTAGGTAGACTTTGTTTTTATCAATCTGGCAGTCATAAACTGTCACAATGCTTTGGTCGTTTAAGGTTGCTGCCGTGCGCGCTTCATCTAAGCCGGGAATCTGCTCCAAATAGCGTTTTTCCAGCTCACGGGCTTCTTCGTCATCGTCATCATCCGACATTAAAGAAATAGTTGGATGCGTGCCATCCGGGCGAAGAGCAAGCATGTTTTGTGTTGGAGTTCCAACATATGGCGAATAGCCGCCATTAGCTTTAGCGGCGGTGTGCGCATCTTGCGCAGAATCTACTGCAATGTCTGGTAAGTTTTGCAATGAGGCCTGCGAGCCATTTTCAGAATTTGATTGAATACCGTCTTGCGCGTTATAGCGCGCGTCGGTTTGCGTTTCATTTTGAGCGCCAAGTTGTGCACCGTTTTGGGCGTCATTCAAAAGGCCGTCTTGAACAAGACCTGCACGAAAGCTTTCATATTCAGATAACACGATTTCTTTAATAGCAACTTTGCGCTGCATGAGCAGGTCTTTTGCAACGTAGACAGTTGCAAAGCCACCCTTCCCAGCCTCGCTTAAAGGAAGGTATCTGCCTAAAATTGCATCTTTTTTTTCGTGCGCCAACGCATCTCCTTAAACAACATCACACGCACTGCAATGTGATAAAAAGCATGCTGTTAAGTTCTATTCAGTCCGGGCAAAGCTTGCATTTGCAGCATTG
Source organism: uncultured Eggerthellaceae bacterium (assembly GCA_964599515.1). Lineage (GTDB taxonomy): Bacteria > Actinomycetota > Coriobacteriia > Coriobacteriales > Eggerthellaceae > CAKUOV01. Next base: position 6,290 of record CAZRFO010000071.1, read on the forward strand.
CACCGTGTAACCGCAGCTAGCAAGTTTTTACGCGCTTGCATTATAAACTTAGATTAACTCTTAGATAAACGCTTAGTCGAACACCAACGATTAAATGTATACGCACAAGAGTATAAGGTTTGTAACTCGTCGTTGAATTTACAAACTGGACGCCCGTCCAGGTTAACATTGCAGTGTCCAGGTTGCAGTTGCAATCAAGCCTCTGAAAAAAATTTTCAAATTTTTTTCAGATTATTCTTGACAGAGAATAATATATCCAATATAGTACAGACATACAGAAGTTCTCCTCACTTCACTCCTCGTCTTTGGAACGAACAGCTCTCCCCCCCCATGCTGTTCGTTCCTCATTTTTTACGGTAGAAACTGACAAAATTTCGCTAGCGCAAACACAATCAACAAAGATTATTGCTTTCAGTACAAAACAAGCCGCTTATAAAAAAATTAATCTTTTTTGGGAATAATTTTGCATTTATCCTTGACAGTGAATAATGTATCGCATAAAGTATGCGCATAACGAAGTTCTCCTCACTTCACTCCTCGTCTTAGAAACGGATTGCTCCCCCTGTAAGCAATCCGTTTCTACGTTTCTTGAGATTTCACACCCGCG
>CAZRFO010000072.1:0-6884 GCA_964599515.1 uncultured Eggerthellaceae bacterium
GGGGCGCGTTTGTGTCTTCATCGGCGTTTGCGCATTCTGAATGTTTGTTGTCCAACTCTGCCACAGAATTTCCTTATACACGAATAGTCAAGTTATACCAAGTTGCAAAAACAAGCATAATAAGAGCCAAAATAATCATCGTAACAGCCCAGATGCGTTCACTTTTCAGATACGCTTTCAAAGTCTTGCCTTGTTCTGCCGCCCTATGCGCCGCCCTAGGAGAACTAATTCGCGCGTACCCAAGCATGATTGCTGCTGTAATCAAAATTGTAAGCACAGCTAAAATGCCGCTTAGCACAGACGGGTTTCTCCAAGCGTTGTAAAGTAGATTGTCGCAGAATATCCAAAGTGGGTAAAAGAGTATGCAAGGCCAGTCTCCATGCGCGATTCCCCAGATAGGAGGCATGAAGAATGCGCCTAAGCTAATTTTTGGAATCTCATCTAAGAATTCTTGCTCACGTGCAATATCTTCTTCACTTAACTCTGCCACATTCTTCCCTTCTTACAAAAAGGGCGGGCTCATAAAAACAAGCCCGCCCTTCATAAGTCTTAACGCTTTAAGGCTTTAGTATTTTGCGACTAGCACAAACTAAGCCTGTGCAACAGCCTCTGCCTCTTCTTCAGCAGCAGGTTCTTCACCCATGAAGTCTTCGCCATCAATAACTAGCTTATCTGGGTCGTAAGTCAAACCGCCATGTTCCTTGCGGAAAAGCATGAGCTTGGTTGGAGCAACACCTTCGATGTTAGCAAGATATAGATGAATGAAGCAGAAGATGATGAACACGAACATCAAGAAGAAGTGGATGATGCGCATAGACATCGCACCGCCTACCAAGCCAAGGAATGCCTGGCAGAAAGCACTTTCTGCTGTTGGTGGCCACAAGCTAATACCAGTTAGGAACATGATAATTAGCAAAGGAGCAATCAAAAGATAGCTAATCTTTTGTGGAACACCAAGCTTGCCTCCCAATGGGTGAGTCTTGCGCAAGAACAAGTAATACTTTACCCATTCAACAGCCTGATGGCGGTTATCCTTTTGTGGGAGCCACATAAGAATATCCTTGCGCTTTTTGCGAGTACCACCAGCTGGAGCAGCATCAATAAAGAATGCCATGAACACACGCACGATGCAGTTAATGAAAATAACAAAACCGCAGAATACGTGAATGCCGCGAGCAATGCTCATAAAGAATGGGAAATATGGATAGTGAATGCAAAAACCTGTAATGATAAGCAGGAACATGCATACCAAGTTAATCCAGTGAGTGATAACGAATGGCAGTGGATGTGCTTCGCGATAATGAGCTAAATGTGCCATTTACTTCACCCCCCAAGGAGTTGTAACAGTTTCAAAATGTTTACCTGTTGCAGGTTCAGTTATATGAACTGAGCATGCAGTACATGGGTCAAAGCTATGAACAGTACGAAGAGCGTTGATTGGCTTTTCGATTGTTTCAACTGGGCAACCAACAAGTGCTGCTTCCATTGGACCTTCTTCGCCTTTTTCATTGTGTGGAGCAAGGTTCCAAGTAGAAGGAATGATGATTTGGTAACCATCAATCTTGCCATTGGTAACTTTTTCGCTGTGATAGAGAGCACCACGAGGAGCTTCCCAGAAGCCTGTACCAGAACCTGTTGTCAAAACAGCTGGTTCGAAGTAAGAAGCTTCGCCACCTTTAACAGCTTCAATAAGTTCATCGCACCATTCTTCCATGAGCTGTGCAATGTATACAGTTTCAAGCTGACGAACAGCAGTACGTCCAAGTGTAGATTGAACGTCCGTTAGCTTCAAGCCAGAAGCTTCAAGCAAGCCGTCTACAGCCTTAACAATGGCAGAATTCTTACGCTGATAAGCTGCCAAAACACGAGCAAGTGGGCCAGCTTCTGCTGGTTTTCCGTCGTATTGAGGGCACTTAACCCAGCTGTAACGATCTTTAACATCGTAGTCTGTGTATTCGCCATCTGTTGTGAAGTAAGGTGAAGTGTAGGTGTCTGTACCCTTGTACCAAGAGTGACCAACGTATTCTGTGATCAAAGATTCAACAGGGTCAGAAAGCTTCAAGTTGGTGTCAAGAACACCAGATGGCAAGTAGCGGTTCTTCATTTGCTCTGTGTAGTCGCCGCCGTATGGCCAATCTTTGCCTTCAAAAACACCCCAAGAAATGTAGCGGCCAACGCCCTTACCAAATGTTGCAACATCGCCATAGAATGGAACCAAAGCAAGTGTGTCTTGAACAACAGTTGTGTCAATCCATGCTTTGAGGTCTTTGATGAGCATCTTAAGGTCGTCAAGTTTTTGTTCGGTTGGAACAAAAGCAGTACCACCAGGGATAAGAGTCATAACATGTGGCATCTTGCCGCCAAGTAAACCGGCAATTTCAGATGCCTTTGACTGCATTTGCAAAGCTTCCAAGTAATGCGAAGTAAGCAACAAGTCAGCTTCTGGAGTTAGCTTGTATGCGGTGCCTTCGTCTGCGTCAAACCAGTTACCACTAAAGATGGAAAGCTGGCCGTTGTTTGCAAACTTTGTAAGGCGATCTGCCAAAGCAGCAAAGTCGCTGTTTGTAGATGTACCAAGTGTACGAGCTAATTCGTAAACGCCGTCAACATCTGCAGAAAGGCCATTGATTGGGTTTACGTAGTCAAGTGCAGCTAAGTTGTAGAACCACAAAATGTGGCTGTGCAAGAATTGTGCACCTTCAAGCATGTTGCGGATAATGCGCGCTTCGTTAGGAATAGTGATTCCGTAAGATTTTTCAGCAGCAATGGAAGAAGCATGAGAGTGGGAAACAGGACAAACACCGCAAATACGTTGTACGATTTGTGCTGCATCTTCTGGAGTACGCTTTTCAACTACATGTTCCATGCCGCGATAGCATCCACCAGAAACCCAAGCGTCTTTTACAACGCCGTTGGCAACTTCCATTTCTACGCGAAGATGACCTTCAATACGAGTAACTGGATCGATTACAGAACGTGTCATTATTCCTTACCTCCCTTCTTTAGGCTTGCTTCGAGTTTTTCCTGAGCAGCAATGGCTTCATCCATGTCGCCATAATCGCCCAAAGACTTTTCAGGATGTTTTGCGTCCCATTTACGTACTTTCTCAAATGGAGCGCCGCCGTCCATACGGCCAGAAATCTTCATGCCAAAGCCATGAATTACAAGAGCTGCAGCAACAACGCCTGTCACGATGCCAGCCGCAGTGCCAGGCTGGAAGGTTAAGTCACCAATACGAAGGTCACGAAGACGCTTATAGAATGGGGTGTTAACTTCTACCCAGTTGTCGCCTGGATCATTTGGATTTGCTTCGCAGCAACCAATGCATGGAGCGCCAGATTTAACGCACCAGCTGCGTCCGTGATTCCATAGAGTTACGCCGCAGTTTGCGTGAGTTTGAGGACCTTTGCAACCCAATGGATACAAGCAATAGCCCTTGGCTTCTTCTTCAGAACCAAATTCGTAAACGAATTCGCCATTTTCAAAGTGACCACGACGTTCGCAGTTGTCATGAATTGTTTCTCCGAAGATACCCTTTGGACGATTGTATTGGTCAAGTTCTGGCAAGTTACCCATCATAACAACGTTAACTAAAACAGCAACTAACCATTCTGGGTTTGCAGGGCAACCTGGAATATTGATAACAGGAGTTTCAATACCATTTTTCTCAAGGAACTTCTGAACGCCTAATGCGTTAGAAGTGTTTGGATTTGCACCCATCCAGCCACCGTTAACAGCACATGAGCCCAAAGCTACAACTGCGTTTGCGCCCTCGGCTGCTTCGATGAGGTGCTTTGTGCCAGGTTCTCCAGCAACGCGCAACGCATTGCCGTCCCAGCCTTCCAAAACCGCACCTTCGTAAATAAGGATGTAGTTACCTGCCTTGATGGTCTGAGCCTTGGCTTCTTCCATAGAATAGCCAGCAGCTGCAGATAGTGTCTCTGAATAGTTCAAAGACAGAAGCTCTAGCACTACTGTTGCAGCATCTGGCGTGTCTACCTGAGCAAAGGATTCTGTACAACCTGTGCAGGATGCACCTTCAATCCAGATTGCTGGGTAAAGATCGCCTTTTGCAGCACCAATAACAGAAGCTTCAAGTGCTTCCGCAACTCTAGGCATGGCGGCTTCGCCTAGCCCAGCTGCGACTGCAATAGCTCCGCACAACTTCAAGAAGCTACGACGAGAAACGCCATGAGCCTCCATAAGTTCGTCGAAGTTAATTGCATTTGCCTGGTTTCGCATTTGCATAACCTCCTTGTTTTTTCTCAGTTTCTCTATTCCTCATAGAGGCTTTAGTAATACTGCACTGCGCTTCAAGTTATTACTAAAGCCTCTACTTAGCTAATCTAAAATCTTGATTAGCCTTGTGCAATCCTAAAGCCTAAAAGCAACAAATCAGTTTGCTTGCAGAAAAACGGCGTTTTCTTGGTGTAAATGGACAAAATGAAGAAAAAACACGATAAAAATACTTTGGCGAACGGTACGAGTACTCAAGCGTATGATTCATCATACGAATTGAGTCATAACGCTTCTAGCGAAGTGTTCGCACACGCACGCTGCGTAGAGTTGGAAGCAAAAGGCAGCACGATTGCCCAGTATGCACAGCGAATCGAAACGAAAAATTTCACATGTAAAGAGTTCACGCGCAGCGTTGCGCGCGTATTTGTGCCAGTATCAAGAGCTCATGAATTCGCAGATGAATTGGCCTATAAAGTGACCTAACTAGATTTTGTAACGCGAATCTATTTCCTGCAATTCCTGGAAAGAATCAATTTCTACTACATCGTCAAAAGTGCATTCTTCAATGTAAATTTTGTAATTGTCGCGGCGAATAATGCAAGGAACATCATCCCAAAAACGCTGCTTTGTTTCATCGTTTTCTGCAAAGCATTCAGGCAGGTCATGCGATAGTTTTTCGCCATCTTGCGCGGTCCAATAACTAATGCCATACATGTGATGGCAATTCTTGCCGCCTTTGTGCAAGTTGGTAATAATGCCGTCTTTTACATCAAAACACCAGTCTTGTGTTTCTTCAACTGGCACACCCATATAGCAAGCGTAATAGCGATATTTCTTTAGCAGATTTGGATTTTTCAAATATAGGTCGCTTTCAAAAACATAGGCATTTTGAAAGAAATCCTTTGCAATGCATGCAGACGAAATATTGTTAGTTGTTGCATAGTCCGGATTTTCAAGCAGCGTAATTGAAGGATAGTCGTGCTTTAGCACCTCAAAGCATTCACGTTTATACCCTGTAACTATGTAAATTTCTTCTACACCAATTGCAAGAAGTGCATCTAAAATTGTAGAAATAATTGTGCGACCATTTACATCTACAAGCGGCTTTGGAGTATTAATGGTAATTGGTAGCATACGACTTCCAAAACCACTTGCCAAAAGCACAGCGCGTTTTGCACGATAAGGCTCTAACGCGCAAAGATCTTCTTCGCTTGCTGTTCCAGCTTCATATTTATTTTCTAGTACAAGAAATTCTTCGTACGTTAACATGTTTTTCTTTCCCTATATGTACCAAGCTGTCTTTTTGTAGTGCGTTCTTGCAACGCCAATTTGTTGCGCCAGCTTATTGCGCCGTTTACAGTGCTGCGAACGGCAATTTACTTGTTGCGCAGACACGCATCGTCGTTTGTAGCGTCGTTTGCAGCGCGCCACATTATACGCCACTCACCCATCATGCAAGAGTTAGAAAGGATTCAGTTTAATTAATGAGGTTTCTAATGAGTTTCTATTAGCAAAGTTTAGCTCATGCCATTTATGCTCATGCCATTTAATTAGCAAAGTTTTGCTTATGCCATTTATGCTCATGCCATTTAATTAGCGAAGTTCCGCTTCCGCCGCGTTCAGTGCAGCAAACTCTTCTTCAGGAGCATTTGCAACAAGGTGCTTTTTTGCGTAAACAGCAAAGTAAATCAAGCCAACAATGTATACGCCCAAAACACAAGATGCCGCAACCATGTCTACAAAGAAAGTTGAAACAATTGCAATGCAACTTAAAACAAAGGCAATGCCAGTTGTTACAACACCGCCTGGCGTGCGGTATCCGCGTTTCATTTCTGGGTTTTTCTTTCGCAAAATAATGTGAGACAAATTCATGAGAGCATAAGAAACGCATGCTCCAAAAACTGCAACATTTAAAATTAAGTCTCCGTCATGCATTACAAGCACTATAGCAATTCCAATTATTGCAGAAATAATTAGAGCTGCAACTGGGGTTTTGCGCTTACCAGTAAGCGCTAAAAAGCTTGGCAAATATCCAGCACGTGAAAGCGCAAAAACCTGCCTTGAGCCTGCATACATTAGACTAAAGAAACTTGCAATCAAGCCAGCAAGGCCTGCCCAGTTCAAGAATACAGAAAGTTGGCCGTTTCCTGCATCTGCTAGTGCGTCAATTAAAGGAGTGTCTGATACACCTGTTGCAGCCGCCCCAGAAACACCAGCACATAAAAGCAACACTAAAAAGCCTGTACAAGAAAGAATAGTGATAGCGCCAATTAAACCGCGAGGCATGTCGCGCTTTGGGTTTGCAGATTCTTCTGCAGCTAACGGAACGCCTTCCACGCCTAAGAAAAACCAAATGCCATAAGGCAAACAAGCTATAACACCCGCAAATCCAAGGGGCAAAAACTCGCTTGCGCCAAAGGCATCTGTTGCAGGCATATCAAACAAGTTTGCCGGATTAAAGCTAGGTGCAACACCAACAACAAAGACAATTAACGCCACCAACGCAATAGCAGTAATTACAAACATTACTTTGAGCGCTTCGCCAACACCAACAATATGAAGGCCAACAAAAATAATGTACGCAGCAATTACAAAAACAATATTTGGAACGCCCGGAAAGATTCCAAGTGAAGCAACATAGTTTG
>CAZRFO010000073.1:0-6794 GCA_964599515.1 uncultured Eggerthellaceae bacterium
CGAACCCTGGACCTTGGGATTAAAAGTCCCCTGCTCTACCAGCTGAGCTAACGGTCCGTTAATGCGCGAAAACATATTTTAGCCGCACAGGCGTTACTGGTCAATGAGGAAAATTTTAATGCGGCTAAAATGCGCGGCGAATACGACTCTTTTGTTGGTTAACTTAGTATGCAATCTGCGTCAAACGCACACGTATGTCAATTATTGTTGAAAATTATTTCTAATGCGCCTAGTCACGTATAATTATTACCTCACAGACCAATAACATAAGAGAAGAAAACATGATTCAGATAGTTACAGACTCTACAGCTTCAATTCCAGCGTGGCTTCGCAAGGAACTAAACATTGACGTTTTAAGTTTGTACGTTCATTACAACAATGTAACATACGAAGAAACTTCAATGGATATAGATGCTTTTTATGCAGACATCTACAACATGATTGACAACCCTCCAAAGTCAAGCCAGCCAAACGTAAGTGCAGTTGAAGACTACTTCATGCAAGCAGCAGAAGCAGGAAACTCTGTTGTTGGTGTCTTTATTTCAAGCCTGATGAGCGGAACTTATGAAAGTGCAATTCGCGCAGCTAAAATGGCAGAAACGTTTTATCCAGATTTTCAGTACGCACTAGTAGATTCGCTTTCCAACGGAAGTGACGAAGCATTCAGCGTATTATCAGCCGTTGCAGCGCGCGATGCAGGCGCAAGTTGCTACCAGTGTGCACAAGCCGCAGCAGATTCTGTTGAAACAAGCAGGTTTCTTTTTGCTCCAGAAAGTTTGAACTTCTTGCGCGCAGGAGGCCGTATTGGTGGCGGTGCTGCACTGCTTGGAAACGCGCTAAAAATCACGCCAATCTTTACAGTAAAAGATGGTGCAGCAGATGTATATGCCAAGGTTCGCACGCAAAAAAAGGCGCTTGCTGCAATGATTAATGCACTTACAGACGATGCCAAAAAATACGAATTAAACGATGTTGTTGTGCACTATATAGGCAACAAAACACCTGCGGAAGATTGGGCTAAAAGCGCAGTTGAGCCGCTTGTTGGCCATGCGGTTCCAGTGTTTCCCGTAAGCCCAGTTATAGGAACACACGTTGGCCCTGCAATAGGAATTGCTTACCAATGCAAACATTCGCTTAAAGGAAAACTTTCAAAGCGCAAACCAGAACTTGTATGCAGCGCAAAGATGAAAAGGGGCGCTCGTTTGGCAAAGTTGCCATTTGTTTCACGGTTCGCTAAGTAGCACGTTCAATTTCGCGGTTTGTAAAATAAGGCGAAGAATGCGCGCATTCAAACATTTCGCACAGGCACCTTCGCCATGCATAATGGGAGTTTGCAACATAGCACAAACAGCATTTCAAACAGGCACCTTCGCCTTATTTGTCTATACCTTCCCTAGAATCACGCAATTCATTTGGCGGAACAATCACTTTGTCCCAGCCAATTTCTTTAAGCGCCTGTGCTGTGCGGTAAGGAGGAGTGTTTCCTTCAAAAGGCGCACAATAATTTAGCGCCTGGACAAGCGTTACATTGTGCATAAGATCGCCCATGGTATCTACATCTGGAACAGCAGGCAGGTAAAGCGCAGGAAGCCCAAGGCGCTCGCATTTCTCTATATATGCAGGCAATACCGTAAGCCCACTTTGGTTGTAAAACACACCAGTGTGGTCAAATTTGGTTTCGCGCGTCCAGCCAACAATAGAAACTCCCATTGCTTGGTCTGGCGACAACACAATACCACCACCTGGCACACCATCAAGAGTATGCAATGTTTCAAAGCCATTTATAACATCTTTGGTATGCAAGGCTGGCATGTCTGCGCCAAGGGAAAGAATGCAGTCTGCTTCGCGTTCCCAAGCTTGGTTAAATGCATGGTTGTAATGCTCGTCAAAGCTTTTTCCCTGGTCATAAATGAAATGTAGCGGCATTGGCCAAGCGTCAACAGGGTCAAAAAAGCCTTCCATAACTTCAAGATTTTCCGCTGGAGTTGTAGAAATAAGCATCTCAAAAGTATCTAGCACAAGTTCTTCTTCTGGCACTCCACGCCCGCGCGCCTCATTCAGCGCGGCTTCACTTTGCGCAGCCATAGTATTCATTGCATTACAGCAAATTTCTACAACATCAAAGAGCATGCAGTGATACAAGGTTGCTGCCACCTCTGGCGTAAAAATACCGTCTTTAAGCCTGGTCAAACGCGTTTTTACAAGACCTGGAATTGGCGGCTTACTAAAAAGTAATAGCGTGTTTTTACGTTCTCTCATTTTTCACTCTTTATCTTTACTAGCGTTCTACTTTTAAATAGCGTTTTGTTTTTTACTAACGAACGCACAGGTTTGAACTTTTAAGACACACAGCTCATAGTGACCGTCGTTTTTGCACCGGCAGGCACGCACACAGAAGAAATTTTAGGCATGCTTCATGCGTTTTGACAACTCAACCGATACTTGCATTTGGTGAACATGTTCAAAAACTTGCGCGTCACCTTCTGGGTAATAGTCAGTCTCTATCAAGATGTGGTCCCAATCAACAGCAAGAATGTAGCTGCTTCCGCGTCTTGAAGCAAGCATTTGACGGCCCATAGAAAAAAGACACCCTGCATCGCGTGCACGAATTAAATCTTCGCTGCTGCCGGAAAACCAATGGAAAATGCACGTACAGGCATCTAAACATCCGGTCTCTTCCAAAATATCAAGCACTTCTGTAGATGCATCAACTGCATGCAGTGACAAAATTTTGCCTGTGCGGTTTGCACATAAACTGGCAATACGAGTAAATGCTTCGATTTGTGCTTCACGCGTTTTGCTGTGTTTTGGAGAGAAATCCAAGCCTACTTCCCCAACAAGTTGCGTCTTGTCTAACAAGCTTTCAAATTGAGCTAGTTGTTCTTCCAAGGTGTATTTGCCAGATGTTTTGCCAACACGCTCTCCGGCTTGCGTCGCGGACGATTCTCCAACATGCGCGCCAGCTTGCGTCGCGTACGCTTCACAAGATGCGACTCCAGCGCCTTCGTCAGTATCTTCGCCAACATACCAAGGATGCAAGCCCAAACCAACAGTCACGTTTTCGCAGTTCACAAGTGTGTTTTGCAAAGGTTCAAAAGCGCTAGGCTCACAAGTCATAGCAAAAAAGGCATAACCAGCCACACCAGCTTCCTGCACATATGCGCGCGGATTATCCAATTTATCAAGATGACAATGCGCATCAACAAACTCAGGAGAAAATTCATTACCTAAAAGCGCACTTATAACTTCTGTTCTATTCGTCTTCATTTGCGTCCTCGTGTCCTGTTTCTCGTCTAACTATATAAATGTTTCGCCTGTTCAAAAAGTCGCGAATATGCCAGCTATGATAGTCGCACAAAAGCCATACCAAACCAGAAACTGGATACAAAATCAAAAGAGCCGGCATTAAAATTCCGCTGTCCTCTATAAAAAGCATCAAAATTGCCGAAACTAAAAGCGCTTTTGAAGTGCCCAAAAACGGCATGTTCTCTTGCCAGAACTTCTTGTATGTACCAGGTTGTCTGAAATACAAAACAATAAGCACCACAATAAGCAAGAAAAATATCACAGTCAATGGTGGCGAATACACTAGCGTGTTAAACGACATTTGAGCCATATCGCTAAAGATTGTTTCCAGCTGCGAAAGCCAATCGCTGCCAGAAAAGTTAATTTGTCCACCCATGTGAGATTCACCATTAAACGATGTATCTGCCACAAGCACGCAAAACGCAAGCGCGCCCGCAAGACATATGGCGGCCGCCAGTTCACGCTTGCGCAAATGCGCTCCACAGAGCAGACGCCACGAAATGTAAATTCCCACGCTTCCCCAAATAAGCACTCCAAAGTTTGCCCCCCACCAAGGAGCAGCAATCACAGCCATAACCAAAATTGAAAGCACCGGATAAAGCCATTTTTTAAGCATTGCTGTAATGCGAGAATGGGGGCTGCGCGTAATGTATAAACCTGCAACACATACCCATGCACCAAAAAGAAGCGCAGCTCCTTCGTTGCCTATGCCGTAGTAGCGCACATGCTCAATAGGAGCATAAGACAAATACCCTCCAGCAGAAAGCGGACCTCCAAGAAGTTGGTCTACAATAAGTGTAAAAACTGTTGCCGTTGTTATGACAACGTAAGACCACATCCAGTTTGTCAATAGTGAAATCACTAGCCCAATGAACGCTATTGAAATCGCATAAAACCAGCAATAATCAAGCATTACGGTTGTGTCCGCCACGCTTGGAATGTGAAGAAACATGACATAGCTAGCAAGTGGAATTGCCAGCGAAAAAAGCCAGAGCACGCGCACAATAGGAAGCAGGTAAGCCAAAATTTTTGGGCGTATATGCATTTCCAAGAAAAATAGCAACAAGCTAAAGATTATTGTGAACGAAAGGCAGACAATAAATACGCTAACGAAACTAGGCTGTGACGCTTGCAACGCTTGAGCTGTAGTTGAATCGTGCACAAGTTCATCAAGCCTAAGGCTTGTAGAAAACGCATTCGTAAATGTGTAAATGTCCAAGTCTGCAGGCTTTTTTTGCGGCGCGTCAAGCAACGCCCAAATAGCATTTTGAACATCGCCAGCCGTAACAAGACCCATTCTTCTTGTAGTTGTAGAAGTGAGCAAGCCGGTATCTTCTGTGTCTTTAAGGATGAGAACGCTATATGCGCTTTCATCTGGGTCGTCTTCTAAAAAACACGTTGACGAAGTTATGATAAGGGTGTCTTGTTCGCCAATGTTTGCAAGTGTATCAGCAAGGATATATTCAACTTCTTGAGCAGTACCTTGGGGAACAAACAAATAGTGGAAATTTGAGGTGTTTGTATAGTAGTCGCAATCCAGATGGCAATTGTTAATAACATTAGCGCTTGCATTGTTGCCTAAAAACTCATATAAATTTGGCGTAAGGCCTCTTGTGATGCCTTCCCAAGAAAGGTCTGTCGCAACCAAAAGGTACACGTCATGTTCAGATTTTTCAGAGCTGTTTGAAAACAAATAGAACGGACTTTTTGCGGCTTGCACTTCAGATTTTGTAACTACATCATAGTCTCTGCCAGAGTATTCAACACTGTCTTCTTGGTATTCTTCTTCCTGCGCATAAATTTCAAACAATCCCAAGCGTGCAAAAATTCCACCCTTAACTGTGTTTACATAAGAATGGTCTACCTTGAAAGGCTCTTCGTACGCAGAATCTGCTACAGGGCCCACGATTCCGGTGGGGATTTCTGAATCGTAAGGTTCGTGAGTTATTGCATGCGTTTTTGTGCTTGATGTTTCACCGCTGCCTGGCACGAGTGTATTTGCAATAGTTCCGTTTTGCGATTGTCCGCCTTGTGCAGGTTCACCTTGCGCTGATGAGTCTTGCGCGCCTTCGCTTGATGCAGCTGAATCTTGCGAAGATTCGCTTTGCGCAGGCTCACTCTGCACAAGCTCTTCCTGAGCAAAGGCAATATAGGGAAAAGATTGAAATACTAACAAGGACGCAACAGCAACTGTCACAAATAGCGTCGTAAAGCTTCGAAGATACGGCATATGTTGGCAAGCATTGGCTTGCACAGCAGCACACGCATTTTTCCTGCAAGATTTTTCTAACATGTAGTTTTTCATAGCGCGCATTATACCGCGCAAAGAAGCACACAATAATCAGGTGTTATATGTGCGTTTTATTTATGGCGAAGTCGTGCAGAATGCATGTGATACACATATGGCAAATTGGTTTTGTGCGAAGTTCGTGTACTTTATACAGAAAGCTCATCCTTTGCGTGCTGTCGCAAAGTACCGCAAGGGATTATAATGCAAGCGCAATAAAACACCTTATAGAAAGGACCCCCCAATGTATTGTTCATCATGCGGCTCATCTAACATAGATGGCGCAACATTTTGCCAAGAATGCGGTGCTCCACTTGTACAAGCAAGCGCGCCAGCTGCAGTTGCAGCAGCACCCGCAGCACAAAAAGGCTGCATGGGTCAAGCGTTTTCAGACATCACATCTTCTCCAAATTGGCTCAAGCGTGTATTGCTTTTGATGGTAATGGAATGCGTACCTATTCTTGACTTGTTTGCAGATGGCTACATCATTCAATGGGGCGCCCGTGCCGCAAAAGGAGACAACGCGCCACTTGCACCCGGCGGCTTCAACAAACAAAGCTTTGTCATGGGCTTGATACGCTTGTTGCTGGCAGCCTTAACCGCCATAGGAACACTTGTTTTTGTGATATTCGACTTCATTCCTGTTATTGGCGGCATCATCGTTTGTGTTGCAGGTCTTTTTGCTTCCACGTTTTGCTATTTGTCAATCATTCGCGTTGGTGTAACAGGCAAGCTTAGCAGCGCCTTTGACCTTTCCGAGCTCTTTGCAAAATACCGCAAAAATCTTGGAAGCCTTTTTGCTGCAGCCGCTGTGCCAGGAATCATTTGCGGTGTAATCATTTGCGTTATTGCTGGAATTATCTTTGGAATTGCAATTGGCGCAAACGCAAACCTTATTGGATACATTGTTTGGTATGGAATCAATGACTTAGAATCATTAATGAGCATCCTAGCTGCGCTGGGCGTTGCAGTTGCTATCGTGGTTCTAATTGCTGTGTTCATTAGCGCTTTTGGAGAAATCTGGGCATTCCGTGGCGTAGGTTTGTGGGTTGCTCGAAACGCCCAAGACTGGAATGAAGACGCAGCCGCACCTGCACTAGAAGTTGCTGGCGAAGACACCGAAGCAGAAGAGGCCAGCGAAGTCGCTGCTGAATAAGCTTTTGACTGTTTCGGCGTGCGAATTCCGCCACACTTCCAAAGC
>CAZRFO010000074.1:0-6751 GCA_964599515.1 uncultured Eggerthellaceae bacterium
CAATTGCATAAGCAATTTGCACTTCGCAGCGGTGTGCTAGGCCTGCAGCAACAACATTTTTTGCAACCCAACGGGCAGCATAAGCTGCAGAACGGTCAACTTTGGTGCAGTCTTTTCCACTGAAGGCGCCGCCGCCGTGACGTCCCATGCCGCCGTATGTGTCTACGATGATTTTACGCCCGGTAAGACCAGAATCTCCCATAGGACCGCCAACAACAAAACGCCCTGTTGGGTTAACATAAATTTCCAAATTGTCGGAAGTTTTTACGCCTTCCTTTTCAAAGACAGGGTTAATGACGTACTTAATCATGTCGTCATGAATTTGGCTTACTTGCACTTTTTCGGAATGCTGGGTTGAAATTAGAACTTTTTCTACTTGCGTTGGACGCCCGTCTTCATAACGCACAGAAACTTGCGTCTTTCCATCTGGACGCAGGTAATCAAGAGTGCCGTTTTTGCGAACTTCCGTAAGGCGCTCAGCCAAGCGGTGTGCCAAATAAATTGGCATAGGCATTAGTGTTGAAGTTTCATCACACGCATAGCCAAATACCATGCCTTGGTCGCCTGCACCAATTTTGTCAATTTCGTCTTCGCCTTGTCCGCGCTGAACCTCATAAGATTCATCTACACCCATTGCAATGTCTGCGGACTGTTCATGAATTGTGTTAATCACGCCACATGTATTGCAATCAAAGCCATACTCTGCGCGGTCATAACCAATTTCGCGAACTGTATCGCGCACAATTTGTTGCACATCAACATAAGCTTCTGTGCGAATTTCTCCCGTAACAACAACAAGGCCTGTTGAAGTTAGGGTTTCACATGCACAACGCACGTTGTCAACATTGGCATGAACGCCATTAGAGGCAACGTAGCCTTCCTTTTCTAGAAGCGCTTCTTTTTCAAGAATTGCATCCAGAATGGCATCTGAAACTTGGTCGCAGATTTTATCTGGATGGCCTTCTGTTACAGATTCTGATGTGAATAGATACGACGATTTCATAATGAATCCTCCTTCATCGTTGATGGCCGGACCACCATGGTGTATTCACCTGGTTGGTGTCGGGATCATAAAGCCAACTCTCTCCCCCGACTCTGGATAAATGGATGCCCGATTAGGCAGTGCCCACATGATAGTCGTTTACGAACACACAAGCAAGGAAAATTCCTCTCAAAACAAACTAATGGCAAAAAGATTTTAAGTCCATTAAAATACAATGCCAAATGACGAATTTATATTCACACAATCGCTTGAAAAGAAGGCAAAAATGAGCAATAACGCAGCGCTAACACAAGAGTATTTTCAAATCATAGATTCTTTAGATGGGGACATTGCAGGCAGAAAAACAGCATACGAATACATGCAAAATTCAACTGCCATTGTGCACCACAAAGTAGTAGACAGCACGTTTATTCCAAAGCTATTTGATGCCAAAAGCAAGGCAATTTTGAAGGAAACTGCCCAAACCGCTCATGCAATACTTTGCAAGGTGATGCAGCGTTATTTGGATGACCCGGAATATCGCAAGCTATTCAAATTTGACCCGCGCTTAGAAGAGTTAATTTTGCTTGACCGCGGATACAAGTCCATGCTTCCATTTGCTCGTGTGGATGTATTTTTTGACGAAGAGACCGAAGAAGTTCGTTTCTGCGAATTTAACGCAGATGGTTCATCTGGCATGAATGAACAGCGTGAAATTAGCGTGTCGTGTGCGCTTAGCCCAAGCTTCAAAGAGTTTGCAAAGCACCACAAAGTTGGCTTGTCTGAATTGTTTAACTCTTGGGTGAAGAAGTTCATAAAAATTTACCAGCAAATGCCCGAATACTATATTCACCCAAACTTTGCCATTGTTGACTACCTTGAAAACGGCGTTGTAGATGAATTTAACATCTATGCCAAGATTTTTGAAATGAACAGTTTTCATACTAGTATTGTTGACGTGCGTGACCTTAAATTTGATGGCGAAGAACTTAAAGCTCCAGATGGGACGCGCATCGATGCAATTTGGAGGCGTTGTGTTACAAATGATGTGCTAGAGCACTGGGACGAATCACAAGATTTAATAAATGCCGTACGCGCTGGAAAAGTTTGTTTGATTGGCAGTTTTGCAGGACACATCGTACACGACAAGCAAATTTTTAGAGTGCTTCATATGCCAGAAACTCAAGCGTTTTTAACTGAAGAAGAAAACGCATTCGTGCAAAAAACTGTGCCATATACAACGTTTCTTGACGCCGAGCTTATTGACTTAGATGCCGTCAAACGCGAACGCGAACGTTGGATCATAAAACCAAGTGACGCATATGCATCGCGCGATGTTTATGCTGGTGTAAGCGTAACTCAAGAACAATGGGAAGAATTGATTGACAAGTATTCCAAGTTGGAAGAAACCAAGCAATTCATCGTTCAGGAATATATAACGCCTTATCGCACGCTTGCCTTGGCACCTGATAGCGGAATTGATGCGCAGCCAAATGATGATGTGGTCACACAGCCAGAATACTTCAACAACCTAAGCGGGCTTTACTTATTTGATGGCGAATTTGCTGGCGTGTTTTCACGCCTTGGGCCTTTGCCAGTAATCTCTAAAGACACGAAAGGCTTTACCGCAGGTACAGTGTGGGTTGATTGATTGTAGTTTCGTCGTTTTGCCGAACGGCAAAACTAATCAACGGCGCGAATAAAAGTTTGAAAGTGAAGGACAAGGCGAAGCGGGTTACAAAGCGAGTTCCGCACGAAGTGTTTTTTGTGATATAAGCGAAGCATCACAAAAAACACGAGCTCAGGACTGTTTGAGCGAACAGTTTAGTTTCGCCGTTTTGACAAACGACGAAACTGCTCGACGCTACGAAGCACCTAGGCGCGGCATTTCACCCTTTTACGCTCCTCGTCACGTACCGAAGTACGCTCGGTCGCGTAACGGGCAAACTGCCTGCGCCGATGTGCTTCTCGCTTACATTTATTTGGAATGAAAGTTAAATAGTTCGGAAGAGAAATAAATGAAAAAAATCGTCAACTACGGGGCTATTATTCTTGCAACAATATGCCTATGCATAAGCTATCTAGCGGCAGGTTTTGCGGTATGCGCGTGCGTCCCACAAGTAACTACAGGGCTTTCTAGCGCCACGTGTACATATGAGATTTCTCCTTTCAACAAAGACGAACTTACGCAAATGGCACTAGCTGGGCGCAACTACACTTTTTGGGATAACGACAAAGAAGAACTTTATGATGCAATCTGGGAAATAAACGAAAGCGCAGCGGCTGATGGACGCGCAGGCAATGGCAGCGTTGACACTTCAACTAACGCAACAGGGCAAGCCCGCGAAAAATTCATATTAAACGCAGATGAACAATACACGCTTGACGCAGAAGCAATAAGCCATCTTGACGATGTATACAAAGTTGTAAAGGCAGTTCGTATTCCACTTGTTATTATTGCGGTTCTTGCTGTGGCAGCGGCAGCACACGTGCTAATTCGCATAAACAAACGCGCTTTTGGATGCGTACTTGCAGCATCTGGCGCTATAGTGCTTGCAGCTTTTCTAATTCTAGGTGTATTCGCTGTAATTAACTTCAATAGCTTTTTTGACACCTTCCACTCGCTCTTTTTTGCGCAAGGAACATGGTATTTTAGCTACGACAGTTTGCTCATTTGCATGTATCCTACCGCTTTTTGGATAGGTATGGCAATCATTTGGTTTGCAACAAGCGTAATTCTTTCTATACTTTCAATTTGGCTTGGAAAGCGTGCAAAAAAGTAGTCTGTCTAAGCAAACTTAACTAGGTAAGCTTGACCAAGCCACAGCTTGAATAAAAAGATTCGCGTATAACGCAGATAATACAAAGCAAGGATAGGAAAACTATGACTGAAAAAAAAGAAGTTCGCGTTCGTTTTGCTCCGTCCCCAACGGGGCGCTTGCACATTGGTGGCGCGCGTACAGCAATTTATAACTGGGCTTTTGCCAGAGCAAATGGCGGGAAGTTTATTTTGCGCATTGAAGACACAGACCCAGAGCGTTCAACAGAAGAAAACACTCAGGTCATTTTGCGTGCCATGCGCTGGCTTGGGCTTGATTGGGACGAAGGCCCAGAAGTTGGTGGCAGTTTTGGCCCATACACTCAAATGCAACGTATGGACACATACAAACAAGCACTTGAATACATGAAAGCAAAAGGTGCAGCGTATCCTTGTTTTTGCACAAAGGAAGAACTTGACGCAAAGCGTGCTGCCGCAAAAGAAGAGCAAGGTGGTTATGACGGATACGATGGAACTTGCCGTCACCTTAGCAAAGAAGAAGCGCAAGCGCGCATAGACGCAGGTGAAGCGCATGTTTGGCGTCTTGCTGTGCCTGATGACCACGGCCCTATTGAGTTTGACGATGCCGCATTTGGACATTGCAGCTTCCCAGGCAACTTTGTAGATGACCTTGTTTTGGTGCGCACAGACGGATCGCCCACATATAACTTTGCATGTGTTTGCGACGATTCAAACATGCAAATCACACATGTTGTTCGCGGTGCGGACCACCTAAACAACACGCCGAAGCAAATACTTATCTATGAGGCGTTAGACAAGCCAGTCCCGGAATTTGCTCACCTAAGCATGATTTTGGGAAGCGACGGCCAAAAACTTTCCAAGCGTCATGGTGCAACAAGTGTTGAAGAATATCGCGACCGCGGGTATTTGTCAGATACGATGGTGAACTTCTTGGCTTTGCTTGGATGGTCCCTTGATGGCGAAACCACGATTATTCCGCGCGATGTGCTGTGTGAAAAATTCAGCCTTGACCGCATCACAAAGAAAAATGCCATCTTTGATGAAACCAAACTTGACTGGATGAATGGCGAATATATAAAAGCCATGGGAGCAAAGGCTTGGGTTGACGCAACTGCACCATTTATTGTTGAAGCCGGCTTGGCAAGTACCGCAGAAATTGAACAAAATCACGCGTGGTATGAAAAGTTGTACCCAATTTTGGCTGAACGCTTAAAGCGTTTAAGTGAAACTCCAGAAAAGATTGCATTTATGTTTGACGGCCCGCGCGTTACATTAGATGAAAAGTCTGTAGAGAAAAACTTACTTAAAGAAGGATGCCGCGCGAAAGAAGTTTTGCAGGAAGTTCGCGCCATTTTGGCAGATGAAAGCATTGCTTGGGAATGCGACCCACTACAAAACCGTGTGGCAGAACTTGCTTACAAGTTAGACTTAAAGAACAAGTTTATCTTTCAGCCTATTCGCGTAGCTGTAACCGGAAACCAAGTTTCTCCGCCACTTTTTGAATGCATTGAACTCATGAAACGCGAAGATGTTGTTGCAAGAATAGATTACGTATTAGAAACGGTATTTTAAGTGGAAAAAACTATCACAGCAGAATTGTCATTAGAAGAAATTCGCGAACACTTCAAAAACGACCAATTTGCCACACGCGCTGCAGGCTGTTACATAATTGAAGCCCGTCCAGGGTATGCAAAAGCCGCATTTGACGTGCGTGACATTCATAAAAACGCAATGGGAAACGTCATGGGAGGAGCAAGCTTTTCGCTTGCCGACTTCACTGTTGCTGTTGCAAGTAATCTTGACAGAGCAGAAGTATCAAGTGCAGCAAACATTCAATATATTGGACTTTGTAAAGGCAAACAACTAATAGCAACGGCAGTTGCAGACAAACGCGGTCACACGCTTTCCTATTACACAGTAACAATAGAAGACGAACTTGGAAATTTGGTTGCTAAAGCCACTTTTACAAGCATGTGCGTGGGATAAAAACTGCCAAATAAGATTAACAACAATGCGCCTCAATAAACAAAGAGGCGCAAACGTTTTGTCTGCATGCAAACAAAACTAACTATTCATCTCTATGAATGCTTGTACAGCTAGCAAAAGTTGGTCCCCTGATGTTGAATAATTTTGCGCCTCTAAATATTTCAACGGGACTATAACTTTCTTCTTATCTGGCAAAAACTTACCACCGTATCGCCTAAGTGCCACACCAACTTCACGCGATACGGTATACGGCTCAATTGTAATTTTGCCAGCAGTGCACATAATATTTGAAATTCCCTTTTCAATGGCTTGTGCACGCACATGCGCTTTGTCAAACATATTCCTAGCTTCATCAGGCATTTCTGCGTGCTTCGCCAACATATCTTTGCGCAAATCTTCCACCGCTTCTACACTAGCAGCACTTGCAAGGCGCCTATACCAAAGCACGCGTTCATCCACATCTGGCACGTAATCGTCAGAAAAATATGCGCGTATTGGTAGGTTAATAGTTATGTCGGATAAAGCTGGCGGAAGAGCAACTTCGCCTTTTTCGTCAGCAGCGCCTTTACCACTTGCGCCGCCCTTAGCAAGAGCTACCGCATTTCCAAGCATTTGCGCAAACAAGTCAAAGCCAACTGCGCTCATATTTCCGCTTTGCTCTGCACCAAGTATGTCTCCTGCTCCACGAATTTCCAGGTCACGCATGGCAATTCGCATGCCACTTCCAAGTTCTTGGTGTTCGTTTATTGCAAGCAAGCGTGCTGCGGCTTCTTCTGTAAGCGGAACTTCTTCTGGGTACATAAAGTATGCGAAAGCCTGCACAGAAGAGCGTCCAACTCTTCCCTTTAGCTGATACATTTGAGCTAAACCAAGGCGCTGGGAATCCTCAATTATGAGCGTGTTTGTGTGAGGGTTATCAATGCCGCTTTCAATGATAGTTGTAGCAACCAAAACATCCAATTCACCCGCGGCAAAATCTTCCA
>CAZRFO010000075.1:0-6648 GCA_964599515.1 uncultured Eggerthellaceae bacterium
TGTTGGGTTCCAGGTTATGTCTTCAAGTTATTCCCAGAGCAGCGGACAGCCTGTTAAATCTGCTACGCTTGAACTTACACGCCAGGTGCTTTTCCTTATTCCGCTTTATTTGTTTGCACCGCCATTTCTTATGGAATGGTTTGGGCTTACTGGCTGCATGAGCGTTGTTGTGTGTGCACCCGTTTCAGATGTTTTGTCAATTTGCGTTACAACTTGCTTTATAGTTTACGAAATGCGTAAAATTCGCAGATGGCGCAAAGAGGCGGAAGAACTTGTGCCTGGGAGCTCGTCATGTTTAGAGAAGGCGGCAGAACTCGCGCAGCTTGAGCAGGGGAATGCCGCGCAAGCATAAGTAGCTGAATGGGAGAGCCTTATGACGCTTCAACAATTAAGATACCTCATAGCTATTGCAGAACACGGCTCAATAAATGCTGCAGCTCATGCGCTTTTTGTTGCGCAATCAAGTCTTTCAGCTGCGGTTTCTCAAGTTGAAGAAGAAACCGGCATCACAATTTTCAATCGCTCAAACAAAGGCATAGTGCTAACGGCTGACGGCATTGAATATCTTGGCTATGCCCGCCAGGTTGTAGAACAAGCAGATTTGCTTGAACATCGCTACGCAAAAGGCGAACAAACCGCTGCAAACCGCCTGGCTATTTCAACTCAGCATTATGCGTTTTGCGTAGAGGCGTTTGTTGCGCTTGCAGAAACAGAAGACCTAGACGAATACAACTTCACGCTTCGTGAAACACGCACTGGTGAAATTATTGAAGACGTAAAAAACTTCAGAAGCGACATTGGCGTTTTGTACATGGACCATTACAATCAGCGCGTTTTGAGCCAAACACTTGCAGATGCAGACCTAAAGTTTGCAGCTCTCTTTAAGGCAAAGCCTCATGTTTTTGTTGGAGAAGATCACCCACTTGCACATCAAAAGCGGCTAAAGATAGACGATCTTGCTCAATACCCACGATACTCTTTTGAACAAGGCACCAACAATTCGTTCTACTATTCAGAAGAACCATTTAGTTGGCTTCCGCATTCTCGCAACATTGTTATATCAGACCGCGGAACGCTTTCTAATTTGCTAACACATCACAACGGATACACTGTTTCAACAGGTGTTTTGTCTTCAGAAATGCATACTGGCATCGTAGCTATTCCGCTTGAGACCAATGAAGAAATGACCATGGGGTACATCGTACACAAGCAGCGTCGCCCGTCACGTTTGGCAAGCAAATACATTGATGAACTAAAGCATCAAGTTCTTCTTCATAACATGCAGCTTTTGTAAGGCATGTTGTGAAACAATAGAACGTTTGCAATGTGCGTTGTGAAAGCTGGTTCGCTTTCTTCTGAAGCGTGCTTTATTGTTGCGCGTACCTTCAGCGCGGTGTTTATCCTGCGAAAGTGAAACCAATCTTGCATACGCTCGTAAGCTTTTGCAGTAATGAAGAGCTAGCTGCTGGTATAATGCGCACTGTTGCGCCCTTGTAGCTCAGCGGATAGAGCGTCGGTTTCCTAAACCGTGCGTCGGAGGTTCGAGTCCTCTCAAGGGCGCCATTTTCTTCTAATCAGATTCACTTTGCGTGGTGGCAAACAATGCCTTGTTCTGTTTCAGGGCCCCATTTTCTCGCAGCTAGGTTAAGCCACAATTCCAGAATAAGAAACAATGCTTAGCAAGATGAACCCAACTACAACTATAACCGCAATGATGTTCATAACTGGGCCTTCAACTTTAAACATGGCATCTTCAACTAGCGGGTAGGCAATCCAGGTATAAATAAGTGCGCACGCGCCAAGTAAAAGGTCGTTTGGAATCCACGCTTGGTTAAGCACGTTAAACGGCAATTTTGCGTTATCCCACAGTGGGTATACGCCATCTACTGGTTGGTTTAACAAAAGCCCCATGCCAACTTCCATTGCCATGCACGCAAATACACAAATCAAATAAAACTCTAAGGCTGCAGTTGCCTTGTGCTTGCGTTTTTTCTTGATGTTTTCCGCTAAAGGAGTAAGCAGAAAAATGCAGACCAGGGCGCCAAAACCATAAACCATAAACGGATATAAAGGAAAACCCCAAACTAGCGAATTTGGGTCATAAATGTTGAAAACATACGCGCAAAAAATGCACCATGGCACTTCAAGCCAGTGGCCAACTACAGAGCAAAGCGAAAAATGTACTGCAAGATTGCGCCAAAATTCCCATGTTTTAATGCGCGCCGCGCCTCTTACACGCACGTATGTTTTATTTGATTGCTCGCTAGGTTGTTCCAACATTTTCCCCTGCATTGTCTTTTGAATTTTTAACTTGAGAGATACTAACACGGAAATGCGAATGTCGTGCAGTAGCGTGTTGAAACAAAACGAAATTTCTGCAAGCAGTGTGCTTGTTTTTGAGTAAAAATAGCTCAATACATCAAGCGACCCGCCATGCTTTGCAACATTGGCGGGTCGCTTGGTGTTTCAGACCGTGGACATTATTGGATGCAATCTAATAAATGTCAAGCACTAATGCAAAAATTTTTAAAAAAATCTAACAATTGACAAATCGTGTTAAACTACCCAGATACGCAAACCAAAACTAGTATATATATCAGCGATGCTTTAATATCAAAAAATACTGGCTACAAAAAATTTAGGAAAGCAAGAGACGCTATGCAACAACGTTCCATTGAAACAAAGAGAAAAATACTAACCGCTTGCGTTCGTTTATTCTTGGAACAAGGATATAAAAACACCACTGTTTCGCAAATTGTTGACACAGCTGGTGTAGCACGTGGTAGTTTTCAAAACTTGTTTCCTGCAAAGGAAGACATTTTGCTTGAGCTTATTGAAACAATGTTTGAAAGTCAATTTGCTATGGCTAGCAAGATTACGCAGCAAGAGCTTTCGCCAGTTTGCGTGTATGCAGCAGAAACAGCAATTCAGCTTATGCTAACAGAACTTAACGAAAACCTTAGAGACATCTATATTGAAGCCTATACGCTTCCTAATACGTCGGAATGCATTTACAAAAAGACCACCAAGGAACTCGTTAATCTCTTTGGTTCTTATTTGCCAAATTACACGGAATGCGACTTTTACAAAATGGAAGTTGGAACAGCAGGTCTCATGCGTAATTACATGACGAAAAAGTGCGATGATAATTTCACTTTTACAGAAAAATTGAATTGCTTTTTAACATCGTCATTGCGTATTTATGCGGTTCCAGAAAAAGAAATAGCAGAAGCTATTGCCTTTATAGAAGAACTTGACATCAAACTGGCCGCAACACAGGTTATGAATAAACTTTTCAGCATGCTTGAAATGAAATATAACTTTAAACTGCAAGAAAGCTATCTTGAAAAGTAACAAGAATGGAAAGGAAGTAGCCCAGCATGGTTTTTGCACATTTTTGTAATCTTGTTTATGCCGCAGTTGGGAAGGCAGTAAAAAATGTTGGCGCAACGCTTGTTTTGCTTGTTGCTTCTGCGTGTCTTATCTTTGCTTTTTCTCCAACAAACGCTTATGCAGATCCAACATACACTATGTCTTTAGTTAGCAAAGATGCAATTGCAAACGGAAATAGTTCATACACCGTTGCCCCCGGAGATACCTTTACAGTTTCTTTGATGTTGGAAAGCACAGAAGGCGCTTCATACACTATGTATGCAATATCTTCTACTTTGCGCTACAGCGCAAGTATGTTGGAAGTTGTTTCTATTGAAACTAACAATGATGTTGTTGGTCATACAACAAGCGTAAGCAACGGCTATCAAACTGCTGTTTTTAACTACATGTCTACCTCTTTTGGAACCACATGGGACAGCAGTGTCCCTTTGGCAAACATTACGTTTAAAGCGCTGAAAGAAGGCAATGCTGCCGTAACAATCCAGCGGGCTAATATTTGTAACAAAACTGGTTCAAAGTCGTTTGATTGTACGTTTAATAATGCAAGTTTTGAATCCACGTACGACATTCCTGTTACCGCTGCGTTGAGTGTTCCTAATACATGTAAAGATCCTAAATTTGGCGAAGAATTCTATGTTACCGTTACAACAGATAATATTCCTGCCGCAATGAATGGGACTTTCAAGTACTCAGATAACCTGACACTTTTAGGTATAGAAAGTGGCAGTGCTTTATCTGGCAAAGACATAACTTTTAACTACGAACAGGGAAGTCCTACGTTTTCTTATTCAACTAATACAGCCGCAGCAGATGAATCTGGAGACACTGGTGCAGAAAGCGGCTCGACTGAGTTGACGGCTAGCTCCGCAGAAAGTTTAGATGTGGTAACTGCATACAGCATTATGGCAGCCGCGTCAGGAGAGGAAAACGGCGGTGCAGTGTTGGCAGCAAGTGCCGCAG
The DNA here is from genome assembly GCA_964599515.1 of uncultured Eggerthellaceae bacterium. Taxonomy (GTDB): domain Bacteria; phylum Actinomycetota; class Coriobacteriia; order Coriobacteriales; family Eggerthellaceae; genus CAKUOV01. The sequence goes on from CAZRFO010000075.1 coordinate 4,354, forward strand.
CCGCAGCGACAGATGATGATGACGCAACGGCAGTTACGGGCAGCGCCGCAACCCAAGATGAAAACGTAGTCGTGGTTGCAAAATTCAAGTGCACAGGTGTAGGTCCAGTATCTGTATCGCTTGAAAATGCAAACGCTGCTGCAACCGCCAATTCTAAAAGCGCAGAACTCAACTTAGACCAAGTGCAGGCTAGCGCTAACCTTAGCGCACTTGCAGGAGATGTGAACAATAGTGGTGCTGTTAATGTTGTTGACGCGCAAATTGTTTACGATATGACAAATGGCGTATATGACGAATCTGACACTCGTAATCGTTTGTTAAACGTATGGAAAGAGCAAGGTTCTGTAACTTATGAAATGATAGAGTCTGTTGCAAATGTTCACGCTGATGACCAAGTAGACGCATCTGACGCTTATGCCATTTTGTATTTTGCTGTTAATGGTATATTTGGCAACTAACTAGAATAAAAACGCGCTTGTGTTGTAGCTTGCGTTGCAACTTATCTTGCAGATTGCGATGAAGTTTGCAGTGCAGCTTATGCTGTAACTTAAGTTGTAGCTTGTTTGTTGCGATAAACCATGGAGGTGCATCATGAAAATCCTTGATTTTGAAACTGTACGTGAAATTGCTGCTTCTACTCCAGACTCTGAACTGATTACTTGGATTGATGAGGCGCTTCGCGAAAAACTAAATTATAACCTGCCTCCTAAAATTCACATTTCGCAGCAAGATGGCGACTATTACAACGTTATGCCGTGCGTTTATGAACGCGATAACATTGCTATGGTGAAAATGATTGGTCGTCACAGTATTAAACGTGGCGAAGAACGCTCAGTGATGATGGGCGACATTCTTTTGTATGAATCTGACACGGGAATTCTAAAGGCTTTGATTGATGGGGAATACATCACAACGCTTAGAACTGGTATTTCTGCTTCACATTCTGCCAGATTGTTCACGCGTCCAGATTTTGAAACCGTTGGTTTAATTGGCCTGGGCAACATCATGACGGTTTGCATTCGTGCATTCGTTTCTTCTTTGCGTGCTGATGGAGACAATCGCGAAATCACACTTAAACTTATTCGCTACCATGATCACGAAAAGCGCATTATGGAACTCTTCAGCAATGATGCAAACGTTAAATTTGTGCTTTGCGATACGTTTGAAGAAGTAATTGGCGGCTCAGACTTAATCATTTCCGCTATAACTAAGGTTACAGAAAACTTTGTAACAGATGAATACTTCAAAGAAGGCTGCACTGTTATTCCAATTTGTACGATGGGTTTTCAAAATTGTGACCTATTCTTTGACCGCGTATTTACAGATGATATTGAGCAAATTCGTGACTTCAAATACTTCAAGCATTTTGAACACATTACTTCAAATGTGACAGAAGTTTTAAACGGAAACGCTAAAGGTCGCGAAGACAACACGCAACGTATTCTTGTATACAACTACGGCATTGCTATTCATGACCTTGTGTTTGCTTCGCATATTTTTGATAGAGCCTCAATTGCAGACACGCCTTACAGATACTGCACTAAAAAGTATTTTATTTAAATAGCTAAAACGAAAAACAAAATACATAGACAAGGCCGCGGACGAAGATGTCACGCGGCTTTTCTTTTGTTTCTTACGCCAAAAATCCTCCCTTAATTCACAAAAGTAACAAAATCTAAACGCCCAAACAAAGCAAACTTGACACGTAGGGACTTAGATTTTATAGTGGCACAGTAACAAAAAAGCTACAGGCTAATTGTGTAAACAAGTTCCAAAAGAGAGGAATGATTATTATGTCAAAGATTTTAGGTATCGACTTAGGCACTACAAATTCTGCAATGGCAATCATGGAAGGCAATGAGCCTGAAATTTTGATTAACGCAGAGGGCGACCGCACTACTCCTTCAGTTGAAGGCTTCCGCAAAGATGGTGAGCGTGTTGTTGGTAAAGCAGCAAAGAACCAAGCAGTTACCAACCCAACGAACACCATTTCTTCTGTAAAGCGTTTCATTGGTCGTTCTTTTGATGAAACTCGCGAAGAGCAAAAGACAGTTGCTTACAACGTAGAACGCGGCAAAGATGGTCGTGCTGTTATCAATATTGACGGCAAAACTTACACTCCAGAAGAAATTTCTGCAATGGTTTTGCAAAAGATGAAGGCAGACGCAGAACAACGCCTTGGTCAAACAATCACACAAGCTGTTATTACTGTTCCTGCATACTTCAACGATGCACAGCGTCAAGCTACTAAAGACGCAGGCAAGATTGCTGGTTTGGAAGTTCTTCGTATTGTTA
>CAZRFO010000076.1:0-6499 GCA_964599515.1 uncultured Eggerthellaceae bacterium
GCCGCCCTCTCAAGGCGGAGGTCGCCGGTTCGAATCCGGTCGGAGCTACCACAAATTTTCTATGACCAGCCACATTGTGCGCTGGTCATTTTTATTCTTCAAGGAACTTTCGTATTGCTTCGGGTTCGTTGGTGATTTCTTCGTTAATTACGGCATCTAGTGCTGCGTTTAGTGCAGCGCCTATTGCGGGACCTTGCTCAAACCCCCAGGCAAGCAAATCCTTCCCACTAACGCTTAGGTCTTTTAGCGAAAACGCTTGGCTTTGGGTTAGAACTTCTTCAAGTAAATCTAGTAATTGCTGCGTCTTTTTGGCACCTTCGTCAACATTAAGATGTTTTGCAATTGCATCTGCACGTTGCAGCATACATAAGTCTTTAAAAAGTTCAACGTCGCCGTCAAGAGAATGAAGAATGCGTTTTATTACGCGAGCTGTTGGCTCTATTTGTCTGTCGTGGTTTTTAACTAGCGTAATGATTTTTTGCGAAACGTCTGTTGGCATTTTCAAACGCTTGCAAATTTTACGTGACAGTTCTTCGCTTATTTTTGCGTGGCCTTTAAAGTGCCCAACGCCATTTTCATCTTCTGTATAAGTATGCGGTTTTCCGCAATCGTGCAAAAGCGCAGCAAATCTAAGCCATGGTTTTGCAGGGCAATGCTGAACAGCCCAGGCGGCGTGTTCGTAAACATCAAAGCTGTGATAAGGTGTGTTTTGCTTGAACTCCCATTCGCTTTCAAGCTCTGGCAAAACTACAAACAAGATCGGGGCGCATTTCATGAGCGCATCGTGAGCATAATTGCCGCAAAGAAGCAGGCTTAACTCTTTAAAGATGCGTTCTTGCGACACGTGCACCAAAAGTTCTTTGTCTGCAAGCGTTGCATCAAATGTGCTTTGCTCAATATCAAAGCCAAGTTGGGAAGAAAACCTGCAAGCGCGAAGGATTCGCAGTGGGTCTTCTTTAAATCGTTCGTTTGGGTTCCCAACAGCGCGAATAATGCCGGCATTTAAGTCTTGCAAGCCGCCGTATATGTCAAGCAAGCCTCTGTCTTGGTGATAAGCAAGCGCGTTTATTGTGAAGTCGCGCCGTGCTAAGTCTTCTTCAATAGTTTTTGCTACTGTCACAGCGTCTGGGTGCCTGAAATCCGAATAAGCGCCTTCTGTTCTAAAACTTGTGATTTCTGCAGGTAGAGTTTCAAGTTCACCTTTTGTTCTAGGCCAAATTGCAGTAATTGTGCCATGTTTTGTGCCTGTTTCAAAGCAATACCAGCCAGCATTTTCTAAGATATCGCGCGATTGTTCCCAAGGAAAACTGCACGCTATATCTATGTCTGCAATTGGGCGTTCAAGCAAAGAATCACGCACGCAACCGCCAACAAGCCAAGCTTGCGCGCCTGCTTGCTCCAAATCTCGAATTGCTTTATGTCTAAGACCTAAATTCATATTGCACTATTGTATAATACTTAGTTTGTAACTTCCCATTTGAAGCACTATAAAGAGGAGAAATCATTATGTCAAAAGGAACGTATTCGTTTACTACTCCTATCTATTACGTTAACGCGGCGCCACATCTTGGAACTGCCTATACCACAGTTGCGGCAGACACTGTTGCGCGCTACCAGCGCATGAACGGCTACGATGTAGCTTTCATAACAGGCATGGATGAACATGGCCAAAAGGTTGCAGATACAGCCGCTTCAAAAGGTATGACTCCGCAAGAATGGTGTGATTCTATGGAGCCTGCGTTTCGTGATGCATGGAAAATGCTCAACATCACATACACAGACTTTGTTCGCACGACAGAGCCGCGCCACGCGCGTACTGTGCAAAAATTCTGGACAGATTTATACGAAAAAGGCTACCTGTACAAAAGCAGCTACGAGGGCTGGTATTGTGTTCATGAAGAAACATATTACGCAGAAAGCGACCTGCTAAAAGATGAAGACGGAGTGTTTGTTTGCCCAGATTGCAAGCGTCCTGTACAGCATGCAAGTGGGGAAGAGAACTGGTTTTTCAAACTTTCAGATTTTGCGCAGCCACTGCTAGACTTTTACGAAGAAAACCCAGATTTTATTCGCCCAGAAACTCGTAAAAATGAAATTGTTTCATTCATCAAGAGTGGTTTGAAAGACCTCTCAATTTCAAGAAGCACATTTGATTGGGGAGTTCCTCTTCCTTTTGATGAAGGTCACGTTGCATATGTTTGGGCAGATGCGCTTCTTGCATACCTAACTGGTATTGGATACGGACAAGAAGAAACGCGCCCTGGCGAATTTGACGCACGCTGGCCAATGCAATACCACTTTGTTGGAAAAGACATTACCCGTTTCCATTGTGTTATTTGGCCTGCCATGCTTATGGCTGCAGGTTTGCCTATTACGCATACAGTTTTTGGCCACGGCTTTTTGATGGTTGGTGGCGAAAAGATGAGCAAGTCAAAGGGCAATGGCATTAAACCTGCAGACTTGATTGCTATTTATGGCGTAGACGCTTATCGCTATTACTTCATGAGTGACGTTCGTTTTGGCTCTGACGGCAATATTTCAATTGAGCGCATGACTCAAGTTTACAACGCAGATTTGGCTAACACCTGGGGTAACTTGTGCAGCCGCGTTCCTGGAATGAACTCCAAATACTTTGACGGTGTGGTTCCTAGCGTTCCAGAATCTGCTGCAGCTCTTGTAAAAATTAACCCACTTCGTGAAATCGCGGATGGTCTTTACGCCAAATATGACGATTGCATGTCTAAGGTTGATTTCACCGGAGCAGTAGAGGCGGTGCAGGCACTCGCGCATCGCGCAAACTTATATATTGATGAGACAGAACCATTCCGTATGGCTAAAGACCCAGAGCGAGCAGATGAACTAGCTGCTGTTATGTACAATTTGCTAGAAGCTATTCGCATTATTGCGCTCTATTTGGCGCCTTTTATGCCTAATACTTCTGCAGAAGTTTATAAGCGCTTAGGCCTTGGAGACATTACTTCTGTGACAGACATTGAGGCTGCAACAAAGTGGGGGCTACTTCCTGCAGGTAATGTTGTTGAAAAAGGTGAAGCTCTTTTCCCACGCCTTGATGAAAAAGAAATTTCTCTAGATTAGTAATTTTGCGAATGTGACGGAACTGGTTTAAGCGCAAATGGACGAACAGGCGGTAACAGAATTTCAAGACGAACTATTTCACGTCAAGAAAAAGAATGGAACATGGCGTCTTGTAGACGCGCCAAACTTGCATGGCGCACAGATTGCAGATGCTCACACGCACGTTCACTATACGCAAAACCCGTCTCTTGCAATCGCGCGTGCAGGTTTTAACAACGTAAGTTATATATGCAATGTCTTTGATGCCTACGAAGACGACTTTTCGCTGATAGAGAAACTTTATACCTGGAAGCAGGAAGCAGAAATGCTTCTTGCTTCCTTTAATGCTGGCGAAGGTCACGGCGGTGAATTGTGCGCACAAGGCGTGCAAAGAGCGAAAGACGTTCCAGCAGCACAAGATGCGTCAACCGTGCAAGCCGAGCAAAGTGAACCTCGCGCGTGTCGTGTTCCACAAATTCAATTTGCGTGTGGGTGTCACCCGCACAATGCAAAGTATTACACGCCAGAGCTTGAACAAAAGCTGCGCCTTATTCTCAAAGATGCGCGTGCTGTAGCACTTGGAGAAATAGGGCTAGATTATCACTACGATTTTTCGCCAGTTAAAGAGCAAAAAGATGTATTTGCGCGGCAGCTTGAACTTGCACAAGAACTAAACATGCCTGTTGTACTTCACGTTAGGGAAGCACACGATGATGCATGGGAAATAGTGAAGAAATCGGGCGCACCAACAAAAAAGATTTTGCTTCATTGCTTTACTGATAACTGGGAAACTCTAGAACCTTGGATAGATGCAGGTTGTAGCGTTTCTTTTGGTGGAGCCATAAGTTTTGGAAACGCAGATGACATAAGAGATGCCGCGTCGTGTGTTCCAGTACAGCAATTGATGCTAGAAACAGATGCGCCTTATATGGCGCCAAAACCGTTCAGGGGAATGAAGTGTGAACCGGCGCAAATTATTTTTTCGGCTGAAAAGATGTTAGAAGTACGCGGGCTTACAGATATAGAAAAGCAGCGCGAATTTTTTGAAACGTGTTTTCTAAATACAATGAATTTTTTTGGCGCCGCACAAGTGCAAGAACTTACGAACTAAGGCATACTGATTTTACAAATGGCAACACGCATAGAAATGAAGGATGAAAATCTTATATGAACAGAATGATAGTTGTTGGTTCACCGCGAGTTAATGGTAGAAGTGCTTCTCTTGCAGAAGAGCTTTTTGAGGCTTGTATTGAAGAGTGCCCAGAAGATGAAATCTCTCTAGTTCCTCTTTCTAGTGTAAATGTGGCGCCTTGCAAGGCGTGCGATTTTTGCAAAACAAGCGAAGGTCACACATGCTGCATTGAAGATGACATGACTGACATTCGCGAAATCTTAGATGAAGCAGATGAACTAACAATTGTCTCTCCAGTATTTTTTGCGGGACCTCCTGCAACGTTGAAAGCGTTTTTGGACCGTCTGCAACCTTATTTTTGGGCTAACGCGCGAAACGTTGCATGTAAACCTGCTGCCCTTCATGTTATTGGCGAAGGTCACGACCCATTTGGTTTTGACCCGCTTGTAACTTGTGTGCAATCTGCCGCATACACTGCAGGGTTTAAACTTGACCAGGTTATAGACTGGGTTGGAAAGATTTCTCCAGAAGGTGAAATACAAGAAGACGCAGAATTTTTGGATGTGCAGTGGTCAGCCTTTGGTAAAACAAACAAAGATGTTGGTGCGGAGTAACGCAGATGGCCAAGTTGTCTTACTTAGCTAGTGTTGCCCAAACGCGCAAAGTGCTTGAAGCTCACGGGCTTGCTACAAAGCATTCCCTTGGGCAAAACTTTCTTATAAACGATGCCATCTTGCAAAAGATAGTAAAACTTGCAGAGCTTTCTGAAGACGACTTTGTGCTTGAAGTTGGTCCTGGCATTGGCACACTTTCTGTAGCATTGCTGCAAAATGCAAGCTCTCTTGTGTCAATTGAACGAGATGCAGATCTACCTGCAGTTTTAAGTGAAACACTTGCACCATGGGCAGAAAAATTCGTGCTAATTGAAGATGATGCGCTTGCCGTGAAAGACAATACTTTGCGCAACGCCGCTTTGCAACTTCCAACTAAGTGTACTTTTCCTAACAAGCTTATTTCAAACCTTCCATATGCCGTGGCAGCAACGCTTGTGCTTGATTATTTTGAGCGATTCCCAGAAATTGAAAGCATGACTGTCATGGTACAACGTGAAGTTGCAGACCGCATGGCAGCGCTTCCTTGCACTAAAGACTACGCAGCATATTCTGTAAAGTTGCAACTTCGCGCAAAAGCAGTTGGACGCTTTATTGTTGGCCCCAATAATTTCTTTCCGCCACCGCGTGTTGATAGCGCAGTTATTCGCCTTGACCGCGCTTCTCGTAACGGAGAAGATGGAAACCCATTAAGCGAAAAAGAACTTGATGCTGCGGCTCTTATGGCAGATGCTGCTTTTGCTACTCGCAGAAAAACGCTCAATAATTCCTTTAAAACTTTTTTTGGCTCACGTGGTGAAAATGGAAAACGTGTAATTTCTGCACTTCCTACACTTTTCCAGGCGGCATACGTGGACCAATCAAAACGCGGAGAAGCGCTAACGCTTGATGATTACATTCGTCTTGGAAAAACGTATCTTGAACTAGAATTTGATGTTTAGAAGCGCATAAACGCAGCTTCAACAGAGCACACCTTAGCCTTCGCTCAAATGCTAAATATCAAGCGGGACGCATTTTGGTATAACGCGCCATGACCTTTGTTTTTGCTGCTAGTGCGCCTATAAAATGCCTTTCAGGTTAAGAATAATTCGTTTTAAATTATACAAGTTGTTAACATCTTGAAACTCTATTGACGCACGTGCTAAAATTCCGAACTGCGTTTTTTGTCCCCTCATAGAACTAGGAAGTATTTCATGGATCTGCAAAAACAAGCGCTAATCATTGATTCTATTCACGATACGTTAAAAGACCTTGTTGGTCAGCGTGTTAAGGTGCGCGAAGATCTTGGTCGTGGCAAAGTGGTTGAATGCGAAGGTGCTCTTACGCAAGTTCATCCTCGTTTGTTTGTGATGGAAGTGACCCGCAAACGTGGAACTTCAGACCGTAAGTCTTATCAGTACGCAGATGTTCTTACTGGTGTAGTTAAGCTTTCCCAAAATGGTGAACCAATATTTGGCGAATTCATTGAAGAAGACGAGCCAGAAACTTTTGATTTAGACAGAATTGAACTTGGCGAAAAAATGATTTTCTAAGAACCGTTTTTACAAGTTTTACTACAGTTGAATATCTACAAAAACGTAATAAGACCCAAAAACTGGGTCTTATTTTTTACTGTAAATCTTATGTGTTAAATCCAAATTCGAGAACGTGTTGAATTATTAATTATTCGTGCACGAGCAAA
>CAZRFO010000077.1:0-3260 GCA_964599515.1 uncultured Eggerthellaceae bacterium
TCCCAGCACAGGCGCCATGCAAAAGGCATAAACAGCTGGGCATTATTGGACACGTTGACGTTGTTGACGCTGGCCCTGGTTGGAATTTTCCGCCATATGATGTAACCCGTAAAGACGGCTACCTCATAGGCCGCGGAGTTATAGACGACAAAGGCCCAATAATCGTAGCCCTTCATGCCATGAAGTTTTGGAAAGACTCAAACGCCAAATTCCCGCACGACATTCGCATCATTTTTGGCGCAAGCGAAGAAACTGGAATGAACGATGTACCATATTATCAAAAGCATTTCCAAGACCCAGATTTTCTATTCACGCCAGATGCAGAATTCCCGGTTTGTTATGGCGAAAAGGGACATTTTGACGGCCGTTTCATAGCTGGTCCCTTTGCAAACGGGCAGCTTATCAGCCTAGAGGCTGGGACTGCTCCTAATGCAGTGCCAGGTTTTGCCCGCGCAACATTTTTGCAAGACGGCAAAAAAGTACAACTTGAAGCGCAAGGAAAAAACGCCCATGCAAGCACACCTTCGCTTGGAATTAGCGCTCTTGGTATTTTGGCAGACCAGCTTTTACAGCAAAATGCTGGCACCAAAGAAGAGCAACAGTTCCTGCAATTCTTGTCTGATGCAGCTCCGTGTTTTGACGGAAGCATTTATGACGCAGCATGCGAAGATGCAGATTTTGGAAGCCTTACCGGCGTTCTTGGCACATCAACAACAGAAAATGGGCAGTTCACGGTCACGCTGGACGTGCGTTATCCAACAACAACTAACGCCGATGCACTTACTGCCTCATGTCAAGCATTAGCCTCAAAATATGGAATACGTTTTGAGGCCACTGGCAATGATAAACCGTTTTTGCTTGACCCAAATTCGCCAGCTGTAACAGCATTGCTTGACGCATACAACGAAGCCACAGGCGAAGATGCAAAAGCATTTACAATGGGCGGCGGCACATACGCACGAAAGTTCAAAAACGCGGCAAGCTTTGGACCAGATAAACCATGGGTCAAAAACCCTGAATGGGTTGGAACCATGCATGGCCCAAATGAAGGCGTAAGCGAAGAACTCCTGAAAGAAGCTTTTAGAATCTACGTGCTAACAATTGAAAAGCTCATGAATTCGCTTTAATGCAAATCTTTAGTTGCTTTCATGTTAGAGTTTTTAGGCTTAACGTCAAATTTAAGCAGCGGCGCTCAATGTTATAGCGCATGGAAAATGCTGTTTAAGCTAGTCAACTGCGTTACAAGCATTTGACTTGCAGGATGTCCCGTCTCCAAAAATAAGCTCGCGTTCTTCGCCTGTTAATGCAGCACGTGCTTGGTCACGCAAACCATTAACTCCTATGAAGAACTGACGCATCATAACAACAGTTAAATAGCGGCCCTTCTTTGTGAGCGTGAGTTCGTTTTCGTTGTTAGTAGCAAATGCTCCATTTGCTATCATGAAGGTCATTTCTGCAGGTAAACCAGCTTCTATAGTGCATCCAAAATCGCGCTTAAAGGCTTGCTTATCTAGATGCCCGCCAAAAAGTTGCATCATAAAACGATACCTCATGCGGTCGCGTTTGCTAAATGTGGTCTTACCCATAAGCGACATTTTGCCGCTTTCGATTGCCTTGTTGTAATCAACGATGCTAAATGTATTCACGTATAGGTTTGAGCCCAAATATGTAATCCCGCCAGAACCAATAGCTGGATACTCTTCGTAGTTCACAACGTATTCGTCAATCATTCCTGCATTTTCTTCAGAGGGCACACCGCCATCAACTGTCGCGCCGGCACCAGCGCCAGCGGCATCGCACGCGCCGCCTTTGCGGTTAAACGTCCACGCGCTGCTATGGAAGAAAGGAGCGTCTTGCTGGTTAGGTGCGCCTTCGCCAGTAAGCAGCTCGTCTATGATTTCATAAAAGAGCTGCTCGCGTTTGTAGTCAACCTTCCCAACCGTTGCCGCAAGTTGTTTTTCCACCACAGGAGAACACATAAGCGGGTAAAACGTTGTTTGGCTGGCACCACTTTCCACAACTTTTTCAATGTCTGAAATAAGAATGTCTTCTGTCTGAGCAGGGAAATTGAAAATCATATCAACATTCATGCTGGTGAAATACGGCGCAGCAACCTTGATGCGCTCTAAGATTTCTTCCCCGCTGCCATACTTTTCAAAACGGTCCATCTGCTTTAGCAAGCCGTTGTCAAAACTTTGCACGCCAACGCTTAAACGCTGCACACGCCCTTGCAATTTATCCAAGTAAGATGGAATTAGATGATTTGGATTTGTTTCGCTTGAAACTTCTTTGATGCTGAACAAGTCACGGGCTTGGTCGATTGTTTCACAAAGCTCATCAATCATGATGGTTGGAGTTCCGCCGCCAATGTAGACGCTTTCAAAGTCGTATCCAAGGTCTTTGAGCATAAGCATCTCTTTGCGCATGTTGTTGAAATAAGGCACTGCGCGCTCTTCCTTGAATGGGAAGCGATTGAATGAACAATACGGACACAGACGCTCGCAAAACGGCACATGCATGTAAAGCATGTATTTGCGACCAGGCTCTGGGGCTGGCATGCGCGTTTCATCTGTTGGTTGTAACTTCAAGTATGAATCCGAGCACATTCTTACAACTGTGCTCAGCATGCGTTCAGATAACATTCAAACTCCTAATCATTTTGAGCCGCAAGCATGAAGGGCACGCTTTAGGCATCAACCTGTAAAAAGGCATATCAAGCGAGGCAATTCGCGCGTCATGCGACAGAGCGACCTTAGGTGTCGTGAAGGTAGCATGAAAGCGTGAAGGGCCCGCTTTAGATGCCTTTTTACAACCAAGCAGTTCTGCCTATACTAGCCCTCTTCGCAATATCGGTGCGGTATTGCTTTCCTTCAAAGCAAATCAAATCTACTGCATCGTAGGCTTTTTCGCGAGCTTCCTCAAAGGTTTTACCAAGCGCCACAACATTTAGCACGCGGCCTCCGTTTGTAAGAAGTTCTCCGTCTTCATTAAACTTAGTTCCAGCATGAAATACCGTTACGCCATCAATTGCTTCGGCTTCATCTATGCCTAAGATAACCTTGCCTTTTTCGTAGGCGCCAGGATATCCTTGCGAAGCAAGCACAACACACACTGCCCACTCTTCACTCCAGCTAAGTTGAATATCTTGCGGGCGACCTTGTGCCACAGCCAACATAACATCTACCAGGTCATTTTCAAGACGTGGGAGAATAACTTGAGTTTCTGGGTCGCCAAAACGGGCGTTGAACTCCAAGACTTTG
>CAZRFO010000077.1:3270-6498 GCA_964599515.1 uncultured Eggerthellaceae bacterium
CCCGCCATACAACACGCCACGGTAATCTGTTGGAAACGGCTCTTTAGCAGTTGCCGCAGCTGCAACTTTCATGATTTTTTGCATTTCTGGGAGTTCGCCCTCCAAAAGAATTGGAACAGGAGAATATACACCCATACCACCTGTATTTGGACCTTTGTCTCCTTCGTAAGCACGTTTGTGGTCTTGCGCTGTAGCCATGCAAAATGCCTCGCCAGCAGTAACAAAAGCAAGCAGCGAACATTCAGGGCCTCGCAAGCATTCCTCTACAACAACCGTTTGACCTGCGTCTCCAAAAGTTCCATTAAAGCAATCATTTACAGCATCTATTGCATCTTCAATTTTTTCTGCAACAATTACGCCTTTGCCTGCCGCAAGACCATCTGCCTTTACAACAATTGGAGCGCCTACTTCATTCACATACGCAAGCGCATCTTCTTTGTTTGTGAAGCTGCCATACTTTGCAGTTGGAATGTTGTTTGTCTCCATGAACTCTTTGCTAAAAGTTTTGCTTCCTTCTAGCTGGGCTCCATATGAATCTGGCCCAAACACATCTATATTTGCTTCACGCAACACATCTGCCACGCCTGCTACAAGCGGAGCCTCTGGCCCAATAACCACCAAATCTATTGAGTTGGTCTGCGCAAATTCCAAAACAGCCGCTCCATCATTTGCGTTAAGGCCAGGTACGTTTTCTGCAATGGAAGCAGTGCCGCCGTTGCCTGGGGCAACATAAATCTTGCTAGCTTTTGGAGATTTCGAAAGTGCCCAAGTAATTGCATGTTCGCGTCCGCCAGAGCCAAGAACCAGAATGTTCACAACTTTCCTTTCGTTAGTTTTTAAATACTGCCATTTAAAACAACTTCAATGTAGTCAGATACCTTAAGGCTTTTTCGCAAAGCATGGTACCTTAAATTTTTTCGCTTGACGTTTACAACAAAATAAAAGCTCCTCGCGCATTTAAGCGAAGAGCCACACTGCTTTTATTTCCAATCTCTAAATATAGTTGCATCGCGTTCTGGTGCAACAGAAATCATCGATATCTTCGCGCCAACCAATTCCTCTAAATGTTCTATATAGTGTTGCGCAGTTTCAGGCAAGTCTTCAAACGTCTTGCATTCAGAAATGTCACAGCCCTTCCAACCTGGTACTTCTTCATAAATTGGCTTCGCATGGAAAAGCACACTTTGCTGCATTGGCAAGTAATCGTAGCGCTTGCCTTCGTATTCGTATGCCACGCAAACTTTGATGGTTTCAAACTCTGAAAGAACATCAAGCTTTGTAAGCGCGATGTCGGTTAAACCATTTACGTCAACTGCGTATTTTCCAATAACAGCATCAAACCATCCGCATCTGCGCTTACGGCCAGTAGTTACACCATATTCACCACCAGCAGAACATAGAAGCTCACCAATTTCTGCCTCTTCGCCAACGCCGCCATTTTCTGGGAACAACTGCTCGGTTGGGAAAGGACCGCCACCAACGCGTGTTGTATATGCCTTCATAATGCCAATAACTTTGTTGAAACTCATTGGGCCAACGCCTGTGCCAATAGCCGCGCCACCTGCGCTGCATGAAGACGAAGTCACATAAGGGTAAGTGCCGTGATCAATATCAAGCATTGTTGCTTGTGCGCCTTCAAACAAGATATTCTTTCCTTCGCGCAAGGCTTCATTTAAAAGCTGCGTTGTTTCTGCCATAAAAGGCTTCATGATGCGAGCATATGGCAAAATTTCATCGCAAATTTCTTCCACGGTGTATGTGTGAAGGCCATAAATTTTTTCCAGGATTGGATTTTTCTGCGCCAGAGCTGTTTCAACCTTAAGACGGAAAATTTTCTCATCCATAAGATCTTGTACGCGAATGCCCTTCCTAGCTGCTTTGTCTTGATAACAAGGACCAATGCCGCGCTTTGTAGTTCCAATGCTGTTTTTGCCAAGCACCTTTTCGTCTGCGCCGTCTAAGTCTTTGTGATACGGCATAATGATGTGGGCGTTGCAGCTAATTTTCAAACGATCAAAGCTAATTCCCTCCGCCTGAAGCATTGCCATTTCTTTTACAAGCGCGCCCGGGTCAATCACCACGCCGTTACCTATAACAGGCGTGCAGTTTTCATACATTACACCAGATGGCATAAGGTGAAGCGCCAGTTTAGTATCTCCATGAACAACGGTGTGACCTGCATTGTTTCCACCTTGGAAGCGCACCACATAATCGTAGTTGCTTGCAATAAGGTCTGTAACTTTGCCCTTGCCTTCGTCGCCCCACTGTGTTCCTACAAGCACTGTAGATGGCATATCATCAGCTCTTTTCTAAAATAAGTCGAATGCCTTTACCTTTTACTTTTACAAACCCGCATTCTTGCCGGCTAATTGCAAACTGTGCGCTGTAACCAGCGCGTTGTAAATTTACTTTTACGCGTCTTTTTGCAACGCCTCATTATAGCGTGAAACAAAAACAGCGCATTAGCATTCGGCTTCATCTGGAGTAAGTTCCCCAGAATAATCGCCAAAACGAGTAAATTCCGCTTCAAATGAAAGTCGTATATCCCTTATTTCACCGTTACGGTGCTTAGCCACAATAAGTTCTGCCTCGCCAAGTGGAAGCCTTCCTTTGCTTTCTGCTTCTTCTTCGCTGGTAGAACGGTCAATAAACATTACGATATCGGCGTCTTGTTCAATTGAGCCAGATTCGCGCAAGTCAGAAAGTTGCGGACGTTTTTTACCACCACGCTGTTCAATGCTACGAGAAAGCTGCGAAAGAGCAAGCACAGGCATGTTCATTTCCTTAGCCAAAATTTTGAGCCCACGTGAAATTTCTGCAACCTCTACAGCACGGTTTCCATCTTTGCGCGTTGAAGGCGGTTGCATCAATTGCAAATAGTCTACAACTATCAGGCCTTTTTCTTTGCCGCGAAGTTCTCTTCTTGCTTTTGCACGAAGCTCCAAAATAGACAGCGCAGGTGTGTCGTCTATCATCATGTCAAGTTTTTCTAGGCGTTTTGCGGCGTCTTTTAGAACAGAAAAATCTTCGTTCTTAACAAAACCAGCACGCACCTTAGACAAACTAACACGTGCTTCTGCGCACAAGATACGCTGAACAAGCTGGCTTGCGCTCATTTCAAGCGAAAGAAAAGTGACAGAAGTTCCTGCTTTAGCTGCATTTACTGCCAAGTTAAGAGCAAATGCCGTCTTACCAACACCAGGACGCGCTGCCAAGATGATTAAGTCT
>CAZRFO010000078.1:0-6471 GCA_964599515.1 uncultured Eggerthellaceae bacterium
TGTAATCCAGGTAACGAGGGTTCGAATCCCTCTTCCTCCGCCAGAAAAAATCATCGCGTCCGGTAGGACGCGATTATTTTTTCCAGGGGGAAGAGGGATTCGAACCGATGAGGTGGAAACGTGGCCCGAAGGGCAAAAACGCGCCAGTGGCGCGTTTTTAGCGTTTCGCCCGACCGAGCCTGCGAGGGAGGGTTCGGATTTGCAAAAGCAAATCCGGAATCCCTCTTCCTCCGCCAGTCGAGTCAAAGCCCGTTCTGCCGAACGGGCTTTTTTGTGACGCTGCGCGCAGGCTAGGCGGGCACCTAGGCGCTTGCCGCTTCGCTCGTCGGGCACGACACGCGGCCGGGCGTTTGTTGTGATTTTCAAAACTTTCTTAACAATCTTTAAAATTGCGCGCAATAGACTTCCCAATTAGGCTACACTGAAACAATCACAACCGCGAAAGGTATTTTTCGCGGGGCAAAAGGTTGTTTTGTAGGCATTTGTATTTTTAGGTAGTCAGTGCCTTCGTAACCTATGAAGGCGTGACTGCCGAAAGAAAGGTTGGTGGTCACAATGGCAGCTCCTGAAACCGAGCAGGTTCGCAACATCGCCCTCGTTGGGCAGGACGGTGCAGGTAAAACCTCGCTCGCTGAAGCCATGCTCTTTGTATCCGGTAGAACATCACGTATGGGAACTACGCACGACGGTAAGTCAAATCTTGACGTAGATCCAGAAGAAATCAAACGAAAATACACGCTTACAACATCCCTTGCCCCTATTTCTTACAAGAATTTCAAAATCAACGTTTTAGATACTTCAGGTCACCCAGATTTCATAGGTGAAGCATTACTTTCAATGCAGGCTGCAGAAACAGCACTTTTTGTAGTTGATGCAGTTGACGGCCCGCAAATTTTGACATCAAAACTTTGGAAAGCAGCTGAAAATATGCGTCTTTCTCGCGCAATTTTCATTAACCATATAGATAAAGAAGGCGCCAATTTTGACGTAACAATGGCAACGCTTCATGCGCGTTTTGGCTCTAGATTGGGCGCAGTTTCTATCCCAATTGGCGAAGGCGAAGACTTCAAAGGCGTTGTAGACGTTTTGCGCATGAAAGCGCGCTACTACGAAAACGACGAAGAACGTATTGCAGAAATTCCAGAAGATCTAATGCCTGCCGCAATGGCTGCTCGCGACAAACTTTGCGACCTTGTTGCAGAGGCCGACGAAGACCTCATGATGAAATACCTGGAAGGCGATGAGCAATTAACTCAAGAAGAGTTGGAAGACTTGTTTGACAAGGCAATTTTGCAGGAAATCTTCATTCCTGTGTTTGTAGGTTCTACTATCATCAAGCAAGGCGTTGTTGGACTTATTGAAGATATTTGTACATACTTCCCAGACCCAACAGCTCATGGTAGATATGAACTTGCAAATGGCGAAACTATTCGCGTTAGTGAAGAAAAACGTCCAGGTGCATACGTTTTCAAGACGCTAAATGACCCTTATGCTGGCAGACTGAGCTTCTTGAAAGTGCTTGCTGGCGTGTTAGAGCCTGGCATGGAACTCACAAATGCGCGCAATGGCAAAAAAGAGCGCCTTGGTCATTTGTACCTGATGATGGGCAAGGAAACAAAAGATGTTAAGAGCGCGCGTGCGGGCGACATTATTGTTGTTCCAAAACTAAACGATGCTCTAACTGGCGATACGCTTTCTGAAACTGGCGAAATTGATGTAGCAATGACGCCAATGCCTAAGCCGCAATACCCAGTTGTTTTTGAAGCGGCGGAAAAGAAATTTGAAGATAAGCTGGGCACATTCCTGGCAAGGAGCGCAGAAAATGACCCAACTATTGTAATAGAGCGCAACGAAGAAACTCATCAAACCGTTGTAAAGACAATAGGCGACACTATGGTAGATGTTTTGCTTTCGCGCCTTCGCCAAAGTGGTGTAGAGGTTAATCTTGCTCCCGTGCGTATTCCATACAGGGAAACAATCCAAAAGAAAGGCGAAGCCCAAGGCCGTCACAAGAAGCAGACAGGCGGTTCTGGTCAGTTTGGCGATTGCTGGTTGCGTCTAGAGCCAAACCCGGGCAAGGGCTATGAGTTTGTGGACGATATTCATGGTGGCGCAATTCCAAATGGTCTTATTCCTGCAGTTGACAAGGGTGTTCGCGAAACAATGGAGCAGGGCTATTTGGCAGGGTATCCAATCGTAGACATCAAATGCACATGTTATGACGGAAGCTATCATCCGGTTGACTCAAATGAAATGGCGTTTCGTACTGCTGCGCGCATTGGTTTCCATGCCGCAATTGAAAAAGCTTCGCCAGTTATTTTGGAACCAATATGCGAAGCGTCAATAACGGTTTCTGAAGAATATGCAGGCGCAATCATGAGCGACATTTCAACTCGTCGAGGCCGCATTATTGGCACAGATTCAAGCGATGATGGCGACACAATTATCATTGCGCAAGTTCCTTATGCAAGTATGATTTCATACACCAAAGATTTGCGCTCAATCACACGCGGTTCTGGTTCTTATACTTTACAATTAATAGGCTACGAAAACGCGCCGGCAGACGTGCAAGCTAAACTTGTTGCGGCTTATCAGGCGGCTCGTGCAGAAAAATAGTTGATTAAATGAATGTTTAAATAGAAAGGATCAAGACCATGGGAATGAAGGCAGAAGAACCAATAGTGATTGACTTTGAAGACTTGCCAAATTACTTGCGCGCAAAGCATTCGGTTTATATGGATTTAGGCGAAAAACTGCTTTATCTAACAGACGCGAATGACATTTACTGGCGTGCACAAGACACAGACGCTTACAACGAAAAAGGTCACTACATTGACTGTTCAGATTTAGTACCAACGGTAACCGAGTTCATGGATTTGCCTATTTGGAAGGGCAAAAGCATTCGTGGGCTATTTTCCATCGCTCGTTTCTACGACTCAATTAAGGAATAGTCTTTAAGGTTTCTAACGTTATATTTTAGAATTTGGCCTGCTAAGTAAATTAGTGGGCCAATTTTTTCATGAAAGGAGCGCTTATGGCACTCGACGAAGAAATGTATGACGATGCACCAGAACTTCCAGAAAAGTTAGAGGCAATTCTTGTTTTTGCTATCAACGAAGCAAGAAATACTCTTATGGAAGAAGGCGGATTCACGCCATTTGTGTGCACGCTGGTTTCAGAAGATAAAGTATTGATTGAAACTCAATCAGGCGAAAACGAAGATGAAGTGTATGCTTCTGCGCAAAACGCTGTTGAGGCTGTAAAAAATGCTAAGGCGTATGCATTTTGCTATGACGGCTATGTTGATGTTGAAGATGGCGAACAACGCGACGCTATTATCGCTGAAGGTGGGCTTCCTGGAGACGCAGCAGGGTGCGCTGTGTGCTGCTTGTACACCGTAGATGGCGACACAATTTCTGTAGAAGACGAGATTGTCTTTATTGGCGATGCGCCAAACTTTATGGAAAACATAGAAATTGTTGAAGGCTACGAATCTGATGCAGAAGCTGCAGAAGAAACTGCAGAAGATGAAGCCGCAGATGCGGAAAATGCTGGCGAAGGCGCAAAAGAAGAGTAGTTCGACAGCTTTTTGGTTGCGTTTCGGTAGTGATTTTTCTTTTTGCTAGTAAGAATTTTTCACATCTGGTGTTAAAAAATTTAAAGCAAGTTTCGCTTTTGTGATAAAGCCGCTCGCTACAATTTATGCGGGTTCTGAAAATGATGGCTTGAACTGCGAACTTGATTTTGCTACCATGTACAGGTTAATCCTGCTCCGGGCAAATCTATATGTCACCGTACCGGAGCCGTTAAGACCAGAGGAGGTGAGCTGATGAAGGCTTATGAATTGCTGTTTATCGTTCCGTCAAACGCTGACGAACAAACCCGTGCTGCTATCATGAAACGTATCGATACCACTATGGCATCTGTTAACGGTGTGATTGATGCAATTGATGAATGGGGCAAGCGTAAACTCGCTTATGAAATTGACGGCCAGGCAGAGGGCGAATACACCCTCATCGATTTTCATGCAGAGCCAGCCAGCATCGAGGAACTCAATCGTGTTTTGCGCATTACAGATGGTGTTATGCGTCACATGATCGTTGCTCGCACTGACCGTGAGTAATATTTACACAAAAATATGCTAAGCATGAAAGAGGAAGACTATGAGCATCAACAAGGTATTAATTAGTGGCAATTTAACGCGCGACCCAGAACTTCGCAGTACTGCAGGTGGCGTAAATATTTTGAGCTTTGGCGTTGCGGTAAATGACCGCCGTCGTAATGCAAATGGTGAATGGGACGACTATCCAAATTACATTGACTGCACAATATTTGGTGTGCGTGCAGAAAGTCTTTCACGCATTCTTACAAAAGGAATGAAGGTTGCAATTGAAGGCAAGCTTCGTTGGAGCCAGTGGGAGCGCGATGGTCAAAAGCGCAGTAAGATTGAAGTTATAGTTGACGAACTTGAATTGATGTCACGCAATAACAACAATTCAGATTCATCGTCATACAATAACAGCTCAAGTTATAACGCTGCACCAGCACCTGTTGTTGATACTTCAGCTTCCATGTACGATGAAGATATTCCATTCTAATTAACTTGAAAGAGGTTTGAATATGGCCGATTATTCAAAGCAGCCTCGTCGCAAGTATTGCCAGTTCTGCAAAGAGAACACGCAATATTTGGACTACAAAGACACTCAGTTGCTGCGTAAATATGTAACAGACCGTGGCAAAATTAAGCCACGTCGTGTAACGGGCACTTGCATTCAACATCAGCGCGATGTTGCAAACGCTGTAAAGCGTGCTCGTGAAATGGCATTAATGCCTTATGTTGTACCAACCGTTAGTGGCCGCGGCGATCGTCGTAGGCGCGACTAAGAAGGGGGTACATTATGAAGGTTATTTTGCTTGAAGAAGTTAAGGGCAAAGGCGGAGAAGGCGACGTTATTGAAGTTACTCGCGGCTTTGCTAACAACTATTTGCTTCCACAGGGTAAGGCAATTCTTGCTACACCAGGTAATTTGAAGCAGCTTGAACAAAAGAGAGCAAACATTGCAAAACGTGAAGAAAAGCGTGTTTCCGATGCTGCGTCATTGAAGGAAACAATCGAGGCTTCTCGCGTATTTGTTGCAGCTCAGGTTGGCGACGAAGGCCAATTGTTTGGTTCTGTAACATCTGCCATGATTGCTGAAGCAATTGCTGCAAAATTTGATGTTGCATGCGACAAGCGTCGCGTTGAGCTTTCTAAGCCTATTAAACTTGCAGGCGAATACGAAGTTCCTGTAGCGTTGTATCGTGAAACAAAGGCTGTTGTTAAGATTTTGGTTGCTGCGGAAGAACCAGCTGAAGAAGTTGCAGAAGCTGAAGAAGCTGCAGAGGCAACAGAAGCAGTTGAAGAGGCTGTTGAAGCTGCAGAGGAAGCTGCCGAATAGCAAGCTGGGACAGCCGAAAAGTTTGGCGGCGCACGGTCAACTGAGCGGAACACGACCAACTGAACGATGCGTAGTCAGATGAGCGGCACACACCCATTCGCGGCGTAAATTTGCTTTGTTAATAAAAAAGTTTTCCACTGAAGTTTTCAGTTGAAAATGTTAAAAACCCCTTTTCTGCCAGTTCAGTGCAGAAGGGGGTTTCTCTTTTCTTTGTGGATAAGTTTGTACAAAAAATTGACGCCAAAAATTGCCGATGACCTGCGTATTTACATAGGGTAATATAAACAAAAACAAATTATTTGCAAAGCCAAGCCGCACCTAATTGCGTGTGAATTAAGGAATGTAATCATGTCAGCTCAAACAAACATATGGGAAGAATCAAACTCCTATTCCAAACAACAAAACCAGCAAGATACTTTATCTACAATTCATAGGGAACTTCCGCAAAATGTTGATGCGGAAAAGTCTGTTTTGGCAGCGTGTATGCTAGAAACAGAAGCCATGGAAGAAGCGGCTGTAATGCTTAAGCCAGAAAACTTCTACAGGCGCCAACATGGAATAATATTTGCCGCAATGCTTGATTTGTATATTAGAAATATGGTGGTTGACCAGCTTACAGTGCGTGAAAACTTGCGTGGTAAAAATCAGCTAGAGGCTGTTGGTGGCGCGTCGTATGTTGTAGATTTAGCGGGGTATTCTTATTCTGTTGCAAACTGGCGCGAGCACGCAGAAATAGTAAAACGAACTTCTGTTTTAAGAGACCTTGTTCATGCGTCAAATGCGATAAATGCACTTGCATATGATGCACCAGATGACTTAAGTGCTGTTGTAGAACAATCTGAAAAGCTGCTTTTCGATGTAACAGAAAAAAGAGTCTCTTCGCAATTTCAACCTATGGCGCCTCTTTTGGTTGGCGCTTTTGAAGAAATCAAAAAGCTGAAAGAACAAAAAGGACATATGGCTGGTGTTCCAACTGGATTTCTTGACGTAGACAATTTGTTCCATGGTTTTCGCGGTGGAGACTTAATCATCT
>CAZRFO010000079.1:0-6446 GCA_964599515.1 uncultured Eggerthellaceae bacterium
CAATTTGCTTGCGCGTTTACGCGTGTGGCAGAAAGCTTATAAACGCCGCCTAAGCTTGGTTGATCATAAGCAGTTGCAAGCTTTGTGCCAACTCCCCAAGATGCAACTTGCGCGCCTTCATCCATGATAGAGCGAATGGTGTATTCGTCTAAATCATTTGATAGAACAATGCCGCAGTCTGTAAGTCCTGCTTCATCAAGCATGGTGCGCGCCATTTTTGCAAGCCAAGAAAGGTCTCCAGAATCTATGCGAATGCCAAGGAGCTTTTCACCGCGTTCGCGCATTTCAAGGCCAACTGTAATGGCGTTTTTGATACCTTCTTTTACGTCATATGTATCTACTAGCAAGATGCAGTTGTTAGGAAAAACGCGGGCGTATTCGCGAAACGCCGTAAGTTCATCTTCAAAAGCCATCACCCAAGAATGCGCGTGCGTACCAGAAACTGGAATGTTGAACATTTTGCCAGCTAAAACGTTAGATGTTGAAGCGCAGCCACCAACAATTGCAGCACGGCTTGCCCAAACACCACCTGCTGCACCTTGAGCGCGTCGCAAACCGAATTCTGCCACAGGAGCTTGCGCTGCAAGACACACACGCGCTGCTTTTGTAGCTATTAATGTTTCAAAGTTTACACAGTTAAGCAGCGCTGTTTCTATGAGTTGGCACTGCATAATTGGGCCGCACACACGCACTAGTGGCTCGTAAGGGAAAACGATTTCTCCTTCTACTACAGCATCTACATCTGCCGTGAACCTGAAGCCACGCAGGTAATCTATGAACTCTTTTTTGAAGAGTTTACCGCCAGCTGGAGCATCAAGAGACGCCAGATATTCAAGGTCAGATTCGCTAAAAGAAAAATTGTCTATCAGGCTTGCAAGTTGTGCCATGCCACATGCTACAGCATAACCGCCGTTGAATGGGTAATTGCGAAAATACATGTGAAAGCATGCCTGCGTCTCAAGCTTGCCGCATTCCCAATAGCCTTGCGCCATGGTTAGCTGATAAAGGTCTGTAAGTAAAATCTGGTTAAGATTCATTTGCTCCGTAAACATAATTTTTGCCAGCGCTTTCTAATTGTTATCTGGCTTTGATACGCGGCGGCGCCTTCTGTGAGCCCTGTTTGCATTTTGGTTGCCAGAGCTTTGATTACCAGAGTTTTGGCTGGCGGAATTTTGACTGGCGGAATTTTGGTGCTTGGAATTTTGATTGTTAGCATTTGCGCTGGTAGCGCCGTTGCCAGCATCTTTATTTTGCAAGTTCCTTAGCGCAGAAGAATTTCTGCCTGGGCGCACATTATGCTGAGCAGCCTGGGCTGTTTGATGTGATGTTTCGCCACGCTGGCTAGTTTGATGCGCTTGGTTAGCTTGGCTTGCTTGATGCGCTTGGTTGCCGTGCGTGTTTGATTGTTTATTACGTTGCTCACCGCGGCGCTTGCCATGCGAGTTTACATTTTGCGCTTGTTTTTCGTGCGCGTTTTCGCTTTTTTGAGTGCCATTGTTTTTGTTGTTTTTCGCAGCATCATTTTTAGCGTTTGCTTTGTTATCTTGTGCACGCTTTTCCTGGGTACGCTTTACCTGCGTTGAACTTGCAGATGCACCATGGCTACCGTTATCGCTATACGCTTTTGCAACTGCTGCTTCATGGCTTTCTTTTGTTGTGAGCGCTTGTGCTGTTCCATCACTTGAGACAAGTGTTGAGCGCCTGCGAGATTTCCGCACGCTAACAGCTGCTTCTGCACCATGCGTAGCAACATCTTGCGAACCAGCTCCTTTTGCGCAAGCGCCCAGTGTGGAGGTTTTTTCTGCAGCAGATTTTTGCCCACGCTTGCCTTCTGCAAGTATTTTTTTGGAAAGCCTAGTGCTTAACTTTCTAGGCTCTTCAGATTTTTGCTGCGAAGCAGATGCATTTCTTCTAACCGCAACAGGTTTAGCAAGAGTTTCTTCTCCTGTGAATTGCGAGGTGAAAAGATTTGATTCTATTAAAGATGTCATAGGGTCTGGATTGCACGCGCGATCCCAAGCTTCGGCAGAAACTTCATCTGGACGAGTGGCTTTTTTGCTTGAAAGCGTCATATCTGCAAGCGGAACAGAAACGCGCTTTCCGTCTTCTGTTTCAAGAACGATAATCTCGCGCGGCACGTTATGTTCGCAAACTTTACATGTGCCACCTGGGACAGAGATGCTAGCGCCAACTTTTGGAGCACGGCCCTTGAAGTCTTTATACGCTTCATATTCGTAACGCAAGCAGCACATTAGCTTCCCGCACAAACCAGAAATTTTAGTTGGGTTTAAAGACAAGTCTTGTTCTTTAGCCATACGAATGGAAATAGCACACAAGTCGCCCCCAAAGCGTTTGCAGCACAACTCTTGGCCGCAATGCCCAAGGCCACCTATCATGCGCGCTTCATCGCGCGGACCAATTTGACGCATGTCAACACGTACGTGAAATTCCGCTGCTAATTTACGAACTAAATCGCGAAAGTCTACCCTGTCTTCCGCGTCAAAATAAAATGTAGCTTTGTCGCCTTCGAATAAGTATTCAACAGAAACCGGGTGCATGTCTATGCCGGATTCTGCAACTATCTGCCTAAATATTGGCAAAGCTGCCTCTGACAACTCGCGCGATTTTTCATACTGACGCGCGTCTTTTTCTGTTCCAAGACGCTTAACAGGTTTAAGACTTGCTTTAACTGGTTCTAATTGTTCTTCGGTTGCATCAAAGGGCTCATCTGCCGCGTATCCGTACTCAACGCCGCGTGCGGTAAGCACTACAACGGCGTCTCCTTTGTGGGCATCTACATTTGCCACATCAAACCATAGTGGGCGTGAGCCCTGTGCTAATCTAACCGGTAGTAT
Source organism: uncultured Eggerthellaceae bacterium (assembly GCA_964599515.1). Taxonomy (GTDB): domain Bacteria; phylum Actinomycetota; class Coriobacteriia; order Coriobacteriales; family Eggerthellaceae; genus CAKUOV01. Next base: position 2,856 of record CAZRFO010000079.1, read on the forward strand.
CCGGGTCATAAAGTTCCTCTCTTATTTCAAGCAGGAGTGTATCCATGCATAATTTTGGGTTAACATTATAGCCTATTGCTGCGTTAGCGCGGTTTGTTGCATCTAAGGCACGCACTATATGCGCCTTGGTGGTCGCACTTGTTTGTGCGTGGAGCGCTGGCAAGTAATCTGTGTTTACAACATTGCTTTCACATTGCGCGCATACCATGAGCATGTCTCTTAACCAAGTTTGCGCTATAGAACAACGTAGCGAAAATAGCGAATTTGTCATTGCTGTACACGCACGCTTATGGCTTTCTTCTAGGCTTTTGCGCGCAGAAGCACTAAGGAAATCTTTTGCTTCTTCAAGCTCTTCGGCCTGCTTGTTTTTTAATTGTTCAAGCGCTTCATCTATGCCGTCGCAAAGCTTTCTTGCAGCCACTAAAGTTTCCCATGCGTCCAGTTCAGATAAGTGAGAAAGCGTATCTAGCAGAAGCGTTCTAGTTTCCTGCATGGCCATGCTTTCGCAAAATTGCGCAGCTTGCGAATACGAATCGCTGCAAGTTGCAAGAGCTATGTTTGCAAGATTTACGTTTACACCTAAAGAACTTGCAAGGTTTTGCGCTGTTTGTTTCCTTGGAAGCGCGGCAAATGAAACAATTTGACAGCGAGAAACTATAGTTGGCAAAACAAGTTGTTCGTGCGAAGTTAAAAGCAGCAAAACAACAGATGCGGGAGGCTCTTCTAAGGTTTTCAAGAAAGCATTTGCAGATGCTGCGTTCATGAGCTCTACAGAATCGAAGATGTATACCTTCTTTTTTGCAAGCATTGGTGCGCGCGAGGCATCCGTTACAACAGAGCGAACCTGCTCAATTAAGTAGCCTTTTGCACCAGCAGGCTCTATGAAGTGGATGTCTGGATGCGAGTTGCGCTTTGCGCGCGTGCAATTTTCACATGTGCCGCAGCCACCGTTTTCGCACACAATCATGGATGCGAAAATGAGCGCGGCTTCTTTTTTTTGCGCGCTTACAGGGCCACTAAAAAGATACGCGTGGCTTACCTTGTCTTGTTCTACAAGTGAACTAAGCAAGTGAGTTGCATGCTCTTGACCTGCAAGTTGTTCTAGCGCAGCGTTCACTTTTGGGCGTCCCTTGTTGGTTGTTGGACGGCTTGGTTTGCTGCGGCTGACTGCGCTGCGGCATGCGCGACGGTTTCTGCCGGAGCTTGCGCAAAGGATTCTGCTGGAGTTTGTACAAACAAATCCTCTACCTGAGAAAGCACACAAGCGTAGGTTTCATCTTTGCTTTCGCAAAACTTAACAGTGCGAATTCTGTTTGAATTTTCTTGTGCCAGTTTTGCAAAAGCCGCGTTTACGGTAACGTGGAAAGAAACGCCGGCAAGCTCTAACCTGTCTGCCCCGCGGTTTGTGGCGCGAATTAGATTTTCTTTTGCAGAAGCCGCCGCTTCTTCCTGGTTTCCAGCCACCATAAGTATGGTTCTATCTGGGACAACGCCTTGACATGCGAACGCGTTTGCGTGCTCTATGAACTCACGCGAAAGTCCGCGTCCGTAAGCCTGGTAAGCAATTGTAGAATCGTAGAAGCGGTCGCAAAGCACCACTGCCCCGCGGTTGAGCGCTGGAATTATGCGTTCGCTTACAATTTGTGCGCGCGCAGCCTCATATATTAGTAGCTCCGCTTCTGGAGTCATTTCTGCATGTTGCGGGTCAAGCACAATTTGGCGAAGTTCTTCGCCAATCTTTGTACCACCGGGTTCGCGCAGGCACAAAACTTCATAGCCGCGTGCGGAAAGTTCTTCTGCTAGGCGCGAAATATGCGTGCTTTTCCCAACGCCTTCGCCGCCTTCAAAGGTGATGAAAACACCTTTGTGCTTGGCTTGCTCTTGAAGGTTGTCTTCGCCAACCTGCGGCGCGGCGAAGGTGGAACCTTCCCCAACTTGCGGCACGTCAACGCTGTGACCTTCCCCAACCTGTGGCGCGTCAACATCGGAATCTTCGCAACCTTGTGGCGCATCAATGTCGTACAAACAATTTCCAAGAGTATCTATGCCCACAAAAACCGGGAAATCACGCACGGTAATTTTGCGCAACGCTTCTGTTCCTAAGTCTTCGTAGGCAATAATTTCTTCTTTCGTGATGCACTTTGCAAGCAAGGCAGCAACGCCTCCAACTGCAGCAAAATATATTGCACCAGTTTCTTTTATGGCATCTACAACGCTTTTGCTTCTTGTGCCCTTGCCAAGTGTTGCAGCAACGCCAGCGCGCAAAAGCTGTGGTGTTGCGAAGTCCATGCGAGAAGCCGTGGTAGGTCCAATTGAACCGAAAGGCCTACCTGCACTTGCAGGTGTAGGTCCTGCGTAGAAAATCATTTGCCCAGCTAGACCATATGGAAGGCTTCCTTGCTCTTCCAATTCTTGAAGCAAGCGCACATGCCCTGCATCTCGCAAAACATACATCTCACCCGTAAGCAAGCATGCTTGACCGCTTCGCAAGTTTGCAAGCTCACTTTTGTTTAGTGGAAGGCTTAAACGGATTGGCTCACTCATGGCATTCACCCGCTAACAAAAACCGACATGCGCTCATAAGCTTGCGAAGCTCTGCAATATGCAAGTTATTCATGGCATTCACCCGCTAACAAGTTTATACTCGCGCGCCGCATGGCAGAACATCCCATATTGATAGCCAAAGGAAGTGCCGCTATGTGACACGGCGCAGTTTCTACATGGACTGCAAGCGCTGTAGTGTTTCCACCAAAACCAGCTGCTCCAACTCCAGTTGCGTTTACCACACTTAAGAGTTCGCGCTCGAATGCGTCGTGCGCTTCATCTTTTGCTGGCAAGCCAATTTCTCGCAGTAGCGCATGCTTGGCAAGGCCCGCAACCTTATCAAATGTGGCACCAATACCAACACCTATCACAAGCGGAGGACAAGCATTTGCAGCCTTTTCACGCACGCACTTCAAAACTTCATCTACAATGCCTTGCTTTCCAGCACCTGGCGCAAGCATAACAAGCCTGCTTGCATTATCTGACCCGCCGCCTTTCAAAAGCACATGCAAACGGGCTATACCAGGTTCATCAATGAAGTGAATATCCGTAAACGCAGGCGCGTTGGTTTGTGTGTTGGAACGGTCAAAAAGTGCGTCTTTTACAACAGAAAGCCGCAATGCGTTTTGTGTATATGCGCGTGCGACGGCGTCATCTACCAGGCTAAATACATCGCCTTGTAAAGAAACATCTGGACCAACTTCCAAACACACCCAAACAGTTCCTGTGTCTTGGCAAATTGGTACACGGTCGGTGTAAGCAATTTGCGCGTTTTCACACAAGTAGTCAAGCACCTGCGCTTCGTATTTTTCATCTGCTACATCTTTAGCTTTTGCTAGGGCTTTTTTTACATCTTTAGGCAGGCAAAATGCAATTTCTGGAATTATTCGTTCAACCGCATTCGCAACCATCTGTGCTGTAACTTGAACCATGATTTAAGCCTTCTTAGATGCAGAAGTTTTGCTGGAGGCTGTCTTCTTGCCAGAAGCAGCCTTGCCAGCAGCTGCCTTCTTGCCAGAAGCCGCCTTGCCAGAAGCCGCCTTCTTT
>CAZRFO010000080.1:0-6430 GCA_964599515.1 uncultured Eggerthellaceae bacterium
TCACCATCAGAATCAACAGAACTTGCAAATGTTGGGCGGTCTGCCTCAAGGCTTAAGTTTTTATATACATCGCCCTGAGAAATTGCATCGTAGATAAAATTCTGGGAATTGTAACGAATAGACTTCCCGCACACGCGCGCACTTGGCGTACTTGATGCTGCCAAGCGGAAAAATTCAGAATTGCCAGACCTAATGTAGATTGCTACATCGTCAACTTCCATAAGTTCACGTACAACCTGCACAGCCTGAAATATAACTTTTTGCGATGTTAAAAAGTCAAGACGGCTTGTTAAGTCATATATACGTGCTAGTGAATTGTGGTATTCTACCAGGCGTTTTTCATAGAGATTCTTAACGTAAATATTGCTTTCATTTACGCGCGTTACATCACCTAATTCATTTGAAATGAAGTCGTTTTCTTCTTTAAGCGTTGTGTTTCTGCGTTGGAATTTATCTTTAAGATAACCTGAAATTACGCCAACCAAAACAAGTTCAAGGAAGCTTAAGAAAAATCCAAAGTCCGTGAGCACACTAATAATGCTTGCATGCATTGTTGCCAATAGCAAACTGCAAAAGCCAGCGAGTACAGCCGCAAAAAGACCATGGCTTGTGCCATAAGAAACACCTAGTATTAATACATAAATAATATAGAAGTTAAAGTTTTCGCCAACCCACGTGCCATCTGCGCAAACTTGCGCAATATGGGCAATTATGCAAAGCACAACTGTTTCAACAAAAGGAAGCCAATTAATTTTCCTGCGTTTCTTAGCCTTTTCCTCTTTCTGTGTTTTCAGGCAATCTTCGCACAAAAGATTAATGGCTTCTACAAATTTAAACTTCATGTAAGCGCCAATGCAATCATCGTGCGTTTCAATGATGTTACCAAGCGGAAATTCGCCCGGTTCTTCGTCGTCTTCTAAAAAGCGAGCGCTTTCGTTCCATTTTTCCGATTTAAGAACATCAATAAGGCGCTCTTCTGTAAAACGGAACCCTAAAAACTGCATTATTGGACGAAGGTCCTGAGAACGACTCATTGCTATACGAAACACAACATCTGCCGCATCTGCAAGATACATTGCGCAGTGGTTTTTATTGGGCGTATAGTGGACCTCTCCCGCAAATAGATAATCTTCCACTTTTTGCAGACACACATTATCTATACGAACATCATCGCGTGCACCAAAGATTTCTGGCAAGCGAACAACAACAACTTCGCAGTCTTTAGAAGCAAAGCTTTGACACAGTTTTTCTGCAAGTATCAAAGTTTTAGCGCGCGAGGTATGTGCTTGTGGGACATCTTGCGTTGTGAGCAAGTTTTCTGCGTTTGCTTCAAACACGTTAATTGTTGAAAGATACACAATTCTAGGCGCACCAGCACCGCGAGCCGCAGTAAGTACATTTGACAAACCAGGAAGATAATCTAGCGCTTCTTTTTCCTGGTCAACCCAGCTATATTGCTTGTCGTATGCTCCCATTATTACAACAGCATCTGGGCGCGCACTAGGTACAGCAGCGTGCACGCTTTCGCTTATAAAAGGAAGCCTGAACTCTTGGAAAACTGGTGCATTTACTTTTTGGCTTGAAGAAGAACCCGTTAGGTGGTAAACCTCGTGGCCTTCTTTTGCAAGCCTGTTCATAATTTGTTCTGAAAAGCTGCTTTTTGCTCCGCACACTAAGATATTCATTTAGCAGCCAGCGCTTTCTTGCGTGGTTTCTGTTGCGGCACATGTTGCAGAATATGTCTGGTCGCTAGCTAGTGCCGCCGCGGCCGCAGGCGCTGCTGTCGAACCTCCAGTTGTTTGCAAACCATCAAGTTCTTTTTTGCATTGCTGCAGTTCAAAGCATGTAATGGAAAGTATTTCTGTTAGTTCAATTTGTTTTGATTGCAAGTCATTTAGTTCATGAGTTTGATGGAACACTATAAAACCTAAGCAAACAAGTGCTATCAAAAGCATGATTGAAGGAGGCCATTCAATGCCTAATTTGCCCGCAACATAGACAATGATGTCTGGCATTAGGGCTAAGATTATTGCAATAATACCAGCAAGCATCCACATGCCAGTTTGCAATTCGTTTAATTTGTGTTTGCTAAGACCGTCTCCTGCAATGTAGATTAGGCAAAGGCCAACAACTGCAGCAAATATCTGAACAATAGGACTCATAAATACTTTCCTTTATTCTTCTTCATATTCTACTTCTGGGGCGTAAGCGGTAACGCCGTTTGGATTGTCTATAACAAAATCGGGGTCTGCAACTGGAACAACGTTTTCTTCATTTGTTATTACATCGCCGCGGTCTTCCAAATAATTAGTAACGTTTCCACGTTCAATGTCTGCGAGTCCAGAATTGCTAAGACGTCCAGCCTGGGATGCAATTTGCAAAAGATTGTTGATAGCAGTTTGAAGTTGAGCAAACTCTTCACCACTTAAGCGTTCGCTTGCATGCGCTGCGCTTTCTTCTAGACGTGCGTGCATTGCATGTTGAAGACCAAGATTTGTGCCCATCTTGACTGTGATTTTATCTAGAACATCTGTTGCATCATGTTCTTCTATAGACGAAAGCTTATTAGCTGTATCATCAAGCTTGTCGCAAATTTCTTGCAAACGTGGAGACCCTAAAACCTCATTTATGATTGTTACTGCAGAGCGAGTTTCGCCAGAAATCACGCGCAATTCATCGGAAACTTCGCGAATTACCTGCATTTTGCTTGATGCTTCATCTGATAGTAATACAAGTTCCTCAGAATTGGCAGAAATTGTAGCTAAGTCTGTTTGTGCGCTATCTAGAGTGCGCGCCATTTCGCCGTTGTCGTTTAGCTGATCTGCAAGACTAGAAATAACACGTGCAGAAGACTTTAATTTAGCCTCTACGCTTGAGAACCCGCCAAACATATACATGAGTTCCTTGATTTCTTCATCTTGGCGAGCCAGTCGCTTTGAGAGCATCTCTGTTTGAGCCTCGTATGAAGAAATCTTGTCTTCCACCTCTTTTTTGTTGTACCCAAAAAATGACTTTTTCATCTTTTGCTTCTCCTAAAATCTTGTAGGTTCACAAGCTTGCGCAAGCGCGCAAACATAAGTTCTGCAGGCATGCAAACATAATATTTGCACGCTAAATTTTATGCACTTAGGAAAACGCGCGGAATAATTTGGCGAAATCGCTTATTTTTGCGACAAATTTGCGCGATGCTTACTGGCTAAGTGGATGATTTTGGCGGCGAATTTGCGCGCTTAAGCCTTAAAGACTACGCGTGAGATAAAAACACCATCGTCTTTAGAGAAAGTGCAAAGTCCGTTAAGGCTTTTAACTTTCGCCAAAACAGAATGCGTTCCAATTCCGCCGCCGCGCTTTTGAGTTTGAGGCATGCCGTCTTCAAAAACAATATCGTTTCTGCATGCATTTTCTACCTGAAAACTAAGGCGACCATTATCGTAAGAACAACGAACCGATATAAAACGTTTGGCTTCTGTACGTTCTACGCGCATGCATCCTTCATATGCGTTTTCAAGCAAATTTCCAACTATTACAGAAAGATCTACGTCATCAACATTTAAATCTTCTGGAGCATCCGCACGCACGCGCATTGCAATTCCAGCATCTTCTGCACGGCGCGCCCAAAGCGAAATTGCTGCGTTAATTGCCTGGTTTTTGCAGTAAATTGTAAGCGACTGCGGGACTTCGCCACGCATTTCTTCAAGATGTGTAATTGCTAGCTGGACTTCATTTGCTTGCAGTTCATCAATAATGGTTTGAATGGCATGACGCTGGTCGTGCATTTTGCGACGTTGCTCTTTTTGCAATTCTTCGCGTTGCTCATATAACTGGCGCTGATTAGAAAATTGCTCTCTAAAAACTTCCAAGTTTTGCCTGCTCATGGATTCTTTATTAAGGTGAACCATTGCTATAACAATAGATATAAACATCAATGCCAAAACAACCGATAGCGCAAGGTCAACTAACAAATAAAGAACATCTCTATCAACAGAAAAAACCGTTATTGAGGCAGGAATAATGAATAATATGAGCACGCTTAAAATCGCGCAAATACTTAGCGACGTCCATCCCTCGTTAATTCCATCCATTACCATACGGAAGCTTTTCGCAAAAAAGAAATGCACGGCAAGACTTATGGAAAGTGTCACCACAGCACCACAAGCAAGTAACACAAGCCAAGAAATATCCGGAAATGCTGTTTGTAATGCAACAAGAATAATGATGACAATATGACCCAAAATTGAAGTCATCCCAAACGCAAAGAAATGCTTTTGCCAAGGTAGGCGGCGCAAAATAAGGCTTAAAATCAAACAAGGTATGAACATTGCGCAAAGCGCAATTAAATGGAAATGCAGCCCATATACGCCGTTGCATAACAATATAACTAGTATCGCATCAAGCGATGCGCCAGCTATAACAACAATGCGTTCTTTTAATGTATTGAAATTAGCTAGACCAAACTCTGCCGTAGCTACGGTACACATAACAAAAGGAAGAAGATACGCTATGGCAACAAGCGTAACTGTCATTATTTTTCCTTATCAAATGTGCGATTAAGAAATGCGTCTTGTAGTTCTTTTTTCAAACGTCCTGGAATAGAAACAACATCTCCACTGCTTAAAGTAACTTTTGTTCCGTTGATTTCCAAAATACCATCAAGGTTTAATATGTAAGACGAGCCAGCTTTGAAGAAGCGCGCATCGGCTGCAAGTTTTTCAAAAAGAGCTGCACTTGACATGCGTACATCTGCCTTAGAGCCGTCGCTAAATGTAATGGATTGGTTATGCCCTACAGTTTCCGCATAAACGATTTTTGCGAATTCCGCATGTACAGCCATACCTTCAACGGTTTTTAGGTTCACAAATTCGTTACGTTCATTCAAAATGCGCTGAATAACAGGCGCTACAGCATCTGCGAGTTGCTGCTTGCTAAATGGTTTTACCAAGTAATTGTCTGCATGAAGTGCAAACGCATCTACCGCATGGTCTTTTGAAGAAGTAATAAAGATAACGTGAGAGGTACAACCAGCTTCACGCAGTTCAGCAATGGCATCTATACCAAAAATACCCGGCATGTATATGTCGCATAAGATAAGGTCAAAGTTGTATTTTGTGGCAGCTTCTATAAGACTTTCAGGGTTATTGATAGAAACAACCGAACACGCCTCAAACGTCATCGCACTAACCACTTGGTTGCACGCTGCGCTTACTGCATCGCATACGGTTTTTTCATCGTCACAAATTGCAATATTAATCATTGCGAGAGTTTGTTCCCTTCTAGCTTATTCGCCTAGTTTTATCTACTCTACCATCTTAACGCATATGGACGTTTCTTGTGCATTTTGCAGGCGTTACTTGGGCATTTCTCAACTATGCGTCATTTTAGCCTAGAACCGCTTAATATTAATGCTAAATATACAAACATGTAACACTTTTACTTGAAATCCGTATAATAGGACAGGTTGCTAGCATTACGCGAAGGTTTGAAGCATGCAACAAAAGCACCACTACAGCACAATATATTTTCTATCAAGACATTATACTTGAGCAGAAACCATATTGTGTGTTCTAGCGCAGAAGGTATTTAAATGTATGACGTAAGCATCATAGTTGCTCTTTATAATGTAGAAAAATACGCTACCGCGTGTTTAAATTCGCTCGTGGCGCAAACGGCAAAAAACTTGCAAATAATATTGGTAGACGACGGCTCTACAGATAAAACTGGCTTAATTTGCGATGAATTTGTAAAGCAAAATTCCAGTTCAGAACAAGATTGGCAGGTTATTCACCAAGAAAACGCTGGGCTTTCTGCTGCGCGCAACGCTGGGCTTAAACATGCGCAAGGCCGCTACATTTCTTTTTTTGATGGCGACGACCAGCTGCATCCACAATTTGCAGAAACACTTTTACGGGCAGCGCAAACCACAAATGCAAGCATTACATGCTGCAAAACCACAAAGATAAACCCAGATAAACCGTTTACTTGGCAAGATGCTAGCGCAAACAACATGCAAGTTATGTCTGGACGCGATGCTGCAAAAAAAGTTTCTGGCGAAGGTGTTGACTATCTTATTATGTCTTGCGGAAAGCTATATTCTGTGGAATTGGCTCCCTTTTTAAACTACCCAGTTGGGAAACTTCACGAAGATGAATTTGTAAATTACAAGCTCTTTTACAAATCTAAACGCGTTGCAATTCTGGATTGCCCGTATTACGGCATAACAGTACGCCAAGGCAGCATCACACGAAGCTACAACATAAAACGGCTTGATAGGCTTGATGCATTGAAGGAAGCTATCGCTTATTATGAAAGCGCGGCTGACGATGAACTGGTGCTTTACGCGCAAAAGCGATACGGACTTGCAATTCTAGCGGCATACTATTTACTTAGTCGCGCAAATGAAAGCAAAGAAAAGCAGCTGCATTTGGAAGAACTT
>CAZRFO010000081.1:0-6344 GCA_964599515.1 uncultured Eggerthellaceae bacterium
CTTGGCGTTATTATTCTTGCGTTTTTCGCTATCCGCTCTTTTGTGCTTTAAGCGGTGGCAGCCGTGATAGATCTTTCTGGTTTAAATGCAGCGCAATATGAAGCTGTAACTACAACAAGCGGCCCACTCTTGGTTTTAGCTGGCGCTGGGTCAGGTAAAACGCGTGTTCTAACGTACAGAATTGCCTATATTATGGAAGAATGCGGCGTATACCCGTGGCAGATTCTTGCCATAACGTTTACCAATAAGGCGGCAGCAGAAATGCGCGATCGTCTAGCGCAGCTTGTTGGGGCAAGTTCGCGCGGAATGTGGGTTTCAACATTTCACAGCATGTGTGTTCGTATCTTGCGCGCAAATGCAGAAATTCTTGGGTATACAAACAACTTTACAATTTATGATGACTCAGACTCAAAAGCGCTTATCAAAGATGTTATGTTTAACTTGGAAATTGATACGAAGCGCTTTGACGTTAAAGCCATACGTTCGCGCATTTCCGCGGCAAAAAATGAGCTTACAAGCCCGCAAGATTATGAAGAAAACGCAAACGACCCGCTATCTAGGGTAACCGCGCGAGTGTACGCGGCGTATCAGGAGCGCCTTCGCAAGGCAAATGCGTTTGACTTTGACGACCTGCTTTACTATACGTATCTGCTGCTAAAGCATCATGAAAACGTGCTTGCGGCTTACCAAGACCGCTTTCATTATATTTTGGTAGACGAATACCAGGATACCAACAAGGCGCAATACGAAATCACGCGTCTGCTTGCTGCTCGCGATAAAAACATCATGGTTGTAGGTGACGATGACCAGTCAATTTATTCATGGCGCGGCGCCGACATTCGCAATATTTTGGAGTTTGAAAACGACTACCCAGAGGCTAAAGTTGTAAAGTTAGAGCAAAACTACCGCAGTGTTGGGAATGTGCTAGAGGCGGCAAATGCGGTCATTGCGCATAACACTCGCCGTAAAGAAAAACGGCTCTTTACCTCGCAAGATGCTGGCGAACTAATTCGCGTGTACATGGCAAGCGATGGCAGAGACGAAGGCCGTTGGATTGCGGGTGAAATTGAAAAGCTGCACCGCGAAGGCACATCACTTGATGACATCGCCATTTTGTATCGCACGAATTCGCAAAGCCGCGCGCTAGAAGATATGTTGCTGCGCGCGGGTGTTGCGTACCGTATTGTTGGCGGCGTGAAGTTTTTTGAACGCGCAGAAATCAAAGACATCATGGCGTATTTGACGCTTATGGTAAACCCGGCAGATGACGTGGCTGCGCAGCGCGTAATAAATGTCCCGCGGCGCGGAATTGGCAAAACAACAATCGACCGTATAGCGCAAGATGCCTATGACCAGCGCATATCTTTTATGGATGCCGCTGCGTTTGCTGTGGCAGACCCAAGTTATAGGGCAGCTACGCGCACTTCTCTTGGCGGTTTTGTGTCGCTATTGGAAGAAGCGCGCACGTGGGAAGGCGACTTGCGCAACATCGTTGAGCTTTTGATTGAGCGCACCGGCATTATTGCGGCTTACGAGCTTGAAAATACGGTTGAAAGCCGTAGCCGCATTGAAAACATCAAGGAATTTTTGACTGTAGTAGATGAATTTGCTGCAACGCATACAGAAGATGACGCGATGTTTGAAGCCCCAAGCGTTAACGCGGGCGCGCAAGATGAAGACGCTGGCGAAGGCGCTGCTGGCGAAGACACTGCTGGCGAAGACATCAGAACTGGAGAGTTGTTTGTTGCCGACGGAGCTCAAGAAGCAACAGAAGCTAAAGAAGCATATGAAGTTCAAGAAACAGGAACTTTGTTTGACATGTTTGACATGTCCGACGAAGGCACCGCACCAGTCGAAGGCACTGGAACGCCAGAACAAAACGAACCTGTTCGTGTACTCCGTGGCGATTCTATGGCAGACTTCATTGAGTGGGTTCGCCTTCGTACAGACCTTGATACTGTTATAGATGATGGCAAGATGGTTACGCTTATGACGGTTCATGCGGCAAAAGGCCTTGAGTTTGACACCGTTTTTGTAGCGGGCTTAGAAGAGACTCTTTTCCCGCATCAAAATTCAATGATGGACCCAGTGTCGCTAGAAGAAGAACGCCGCCTTGCTTATGTTGCAATTACTCGCGCAAAGCGCTTGCTTTATTTAACTTGCGCCTCTACAAGGCAAATTTATGGCTCTACAACAGCAAATCCTGTTTCACGCTTTATTGGAGAAATTCCAAGTGAACTTCGCAAAACTACAGGTGTTGGTTCTGCTGGTTTCTCTGGCACAGGCTGGGAGAAGCGTGGCAGCCGTCGTGGTATTTCTGGTTCTGGAACAGAGGCTGGACACGGTGGCGTTTTTGGAAAGTCAAGCACATCGTATTCGCGAGGTTCGCGCGCTGGCGTATCTGGCGCGTCTGGCACATCGCGTGCCGGTGGTGGAAGTGTACGCGGTTCACGCACAAGCAGCGTAAGCGCTTCACGTTCGCATTCTTCAAGCTATAGCGCGCCAACAGCAAGCTCGTTTGTAAAAGATGCTGCAAATATGAGTTTTGACGTAGGCGATATGGTAGATCACAAAATGTTCGGTCGTGGAAAAGTCACCAAAATAGATGGAGATAAGCTTTTCGTCTATTTTGACAAGCTGCGTGAAACCAAACAGCTATTAAAAGACTACGCTCCAATAGTTAAGCTTTAGTTTTTTGGCGTAAGTGCAGACATTTGAAGAGCTGTTCCAAAAAACTTTCCAGCACCATTTTTCACGTTAAAAGCCACCATTTCTGGGTCATTTACAACGCTTCCAGCTAGCATGTCAATACCCCAGCTAAACAAAAATGGACTCATGATAACGCTAGGGCCTACAAAGATTGTCTTTGCGTTGGAGCATAAATCAATAAGGCGTGGAGCTGTCTTGTTTATAAAAGTTGTGCCAGTAATAAACGCAAAATCTTGGCTTGGCAAGATGTATTCGCAAGCTGGGTCTGGGGTATCAATGTCTGAAAAACAATCGCGTTCTAAAACGGTGAGTTCACTTGCATATTCTGCAATGCGTTCAACGTGTGGGAAATGGCCAACAACGGTAATCTTTTTGTTCGTGGATTCTTCTCTAAAAAGTTCAAACGCATCCATTTTATGGATTGAACCATCTGGTAACTCAACTGGCTCATCGTATATGCAACCAAGTGGGTCTAGCAATTTCTTTTGCGAGTAATATGCATTGATTGCCGCAATGCCAATGGATGCTTCTTCAAAGCACCAACTCTTGGAAAGTTGCGCAACTTCGCGCAAAGTGAGCCCGCGCAAATCCATTGTGAACTGGCGCCTGCCGCCGCCTTTGCAAGTGTAACTTACACCCATGCCCCAGGTAGAATTGACGTATGTCCAGTGTGTGCCAAGGCAATAATCTGTAACTATGATATCTTCTGGGATTGCACCAATTAAATGGTTGTACATCTTCCATGGCGTATTGTGGTCAAATGTGTTGGGTAGACTAATAGTGTCACTAATATTTTTGCTTGAGCAGCAGCTTCCATCTTGACAACCCATATTTGCTTCCTCTCCTCGTAATATTTTTCCGATAGTATAATATAAACTCGCACTTAGGGCTGCAAATAAGCAACCGAAATTCTTGAACCGCCGCGCATAATACGAAGGGAAATTTACGTGCTTTACTTCTTAACTGGAGAAATTCAAACAGGCAAAACCAGGTGGCTTCAAGCCCATATTGAAGAACTTGAACGCGAAGGTCTTAGCGTTTACGGAGTGCTTTCTCCAGGTATTTGGCGCAAGCGTGAAGCTGGGGAACTTGCTCAAAACCGTGCTTCATGTTCAGGTGAATTTGAAAAGTTGGGTATAAATTGCATTCTTTACCCAAGCCATGAACAGTTTGTGTTTGCGCAACGCCGCGATCTAGCGCAAAAAGCTGGCGAATGTGACACAGGCAGTCAATCGGCAAAAGCCCAGCTAGGGTGGGCAATAGCGGATGAAACAATTGCACGCGTGAACAGCCATTTTGCATCTATTGCGCATCTAGCGCAAGAATGCGAAAAAACTTCACTAGCCAACGCCGAAAAGTTCAAAACGCAGAAGGAAATGCCTAACTCCAACGTTGCAAACAAAGGCTTGCTTGTAATAGATGAACTTGGACGCCTAGAGCTTTTGCGCGGAGAAGGCTTTGTACAAGCTATGGAACTTCTAAAACTTGGTCCAACAAGCATCTATCAAGATGCAATAGTTATAGTGCGTGATGAACTAATTGAAATTGCAGAAGAAAAATTTACTCATGCATGGGGCGGCTCTAAGCGCATTTATCCAAAATGAAAACGACTGCGCGAACTTGCGCAGTCGTTTCAAAAACCTAAAGCTATCTAAGCTAAACTGCTTTAAAAGCAGCGTGTATCTTAGAATCCGCTAGAACCGTAGTGCCACTTTTGTGTGCCAGCGTTAGCGTCTTCTTCAACGTTGCGAACATCTTCAGCGTTAACACCAAATGCGTCGCCACGTTCTGCAACTTGCTCTTTAAGAGACTTAGCTGCTGTAGCTGCTCCAACATCGCCGTGCCATTCGCCAATGCCCTTTGTAAGTTCTTCCAAGTAAGCCTTAGCTTCTGTTTCGTCTTCTGGGCAGTCAGTCAAGAAGCCAGATACGCGAAGTTCATCCCAGCGTTCGTAAATTGAATTCCAGAAGTCTTCTTCGTTGCCATGACCATATAGGTAGTTCCAAGCAAGACCTTTTTCGATGTCTGGGTATTTACCAACGGTGTAACCCTTTTCAATTGCCATTTCAACAGCTGCGTTTGTGTCTTCACGAGTGATGTCTGCAGCATCTGCGAATGCCTTAGCTAGACGGTCGCCAGCTTCTGGGTGCTTTTCCAGTGTGTGAGTGTTGCAGCAAATGAAGCAGCAGTAGTATTCAGACAATTCTTGTGCGGAAATGAAGAAGAACTTAGCGTTGTCCATTTCCTTTACTTGTGGATACAAAGTTGAGTCAATGCCAATGATAGCGTCAACTTCGCCATCTTTAAGAGCTTGAAGAAGCAAAGAGCCGTCATATACAACCCAGTTGATGTCTTCTGCGCCTTTACCGCCAGTTGCACGAGAATACAAAGCGTTGCTCTCTACATAAGATGGGCCGCTCATGCCTGTGCAACCAACCTTTTTGCCCTTCAAGTCTGCAGCGGAGTCAATGCCGTTGCCTTCAAGAGTGATACCAGACCAGCAACCAGTGTGCATTGTGTCAATAAGTTTTGCATTTGCGCCCTGTAACCATGACAAGAAGAATCCTGGTGTCCACAAGAAGAAGTCAATTTCGTCGTTAGCCAAAAGTTCGGAAGTGTCTGAAGTGATGGTTACGATGTTTGGTTCAATGCCGTTGTTCTCAAAGCACTGATTTTCAATAGCAACATAAACTGCCAATTCGCAGCAGTTGCCGCCCCAGTAGCCAATGGTCATAGGAATTTTTTCTTCGGTTTCAGAGGCTGTGCTCTCTTCTTTCTTTTCTTCTGTCTGGCCGCTATTAGAACTGCAACCAGCCATCATGGCGCCACCAGCAACAACAGCACCAGTTGCAGCCATGCCCTTGACGAAGGAACGTCTTGAAAGTTTCTTCATGCAAATCCTTTCCTTTTAATCCTGCAGGTTTTTAACCTTTTTATATCCTCAGCTCTTTTGGCTGTTGATACCTTTGTTTTGCTGCGTGCCCGGTTTTTACCAGCGCGCAAGCCCTTTTTGCCAACGAAGCAGCCAGTTTCTAAATGCAAACATGATTGCTGTCAACACAGAAAATATAACAATCATTACGCCAATGATTGCGTAAACCTCGCCATAGTTTGCCATAACTCTTGTATAGCTAATCCTAAACATGAGCCCTGAACTTACACCGCAAAGCTCTGTTGCCGCCATTGCGCCAAATGAATGGGAAAGTGCCATAAATAGCGCATTTGCGATAGCTGGAATAGAGTTTGGCAACATAACGTGCAACACTATGTGCATCCTTGATGCTCCAAGTGTTTCTGCTCGCTCTATTAGGCTGTAGTCAATATTTTTGATTGCGCTAGAAATCATGAGTGTTAGTGGGAACCACGAAGCAAGTACAACAGCGGCAAGTGCTGCGGCACGGCTTGAATGGAACGTAACAAAAAAGATAGGCATCCAAATAAGCGCAGGTACAGGACCAATAATCTTTAGAAGTGGGTTTAACCAGTAATCTGTTAGTCTTACGCAACCGCATGCAATACCAGAAACTATACCAAGCGTAATGCCAATAGCTAAACCAGTAAAAAGCGTTGAAAGCGAAGATGCTGCATCGCCTGCTATGGTGCTTGCGTTTGTAACTAGCTCATTAATTATCTTG
>CAZRFO010000082.1:0-6314 GCA_964599515.1 uncultured Eggerthellaceae bacterium
AAGCGAACGGTTCAACTGGCTCGGATGCCAAGTCCGAACCGGCACAGGATTCCGCCCCAGAGCCGGACGCCGCACCAGAGCCTGAGCCGGAACAGACTAGCGAACCGGCGCCCGAGCCGGCGCAGGAACCGGCTGGCGAATCGGCACCAGGACCAGACGCCGCCCCAGGACCAGACACCGCCCAAGAGCCGGCGCCAACACCCGAACCGGCACAGGAACCGGCTGGCGAATCGGCACACGAGTCAGAAGCCGCGCCTGAACCAAACGCCGCGCAAACCCAAGAAAGCGCAGGTGAGGAAAATGCGTAGCATATTCGCCATCTTCGCCGCAGAAATGCGCCAACTAACCAAAAATGTTGTGACCGTCATGATTGTCCTTGGGCTTGCAATTCTGCCATCGCTTTTCACCTGGTATAACGTGCTTTCCTGCTGGAACGTTTTTGACAACACCGGAAACCTCACAGTTGCCGTTGCAAACACAGACGAAGGCTACAAGAGCGACCTATTCCCGCTAGATGTAAACATTGGCGAAAACGTCGTGAGTGCTCTGCGCGAAAACGACCAAATAAACTGGGTCTTTACCACAGAAGAAGATGCTATGGACGGAGTATATTCTGGTAAATATTACGCTTCTGTCATAATTCCAAGCGGTTTTAGCCGCTCAATGCTCACGTTTTACCAAGACGATGGCGAACAAGCCCCGCTTGTTTACTACACCAACGAAAAGATAAACGCCATAGCGCCAAAGATTACAGACCAGGGCGCAGACGGCGTATCGTACCAGATAAACAAGACGTTTTCAGAAACTCTTTCAGACATTGCTATAACCATTGCGCAATCTATAAGCGAATACGCAGATACGGCTTCTGCGCAAAGTACAATAGGCACGCTTACTAATAGCATAAACCAACTGGCAGACGAAATTGACGAAGTTGCAGGCACGCTTTCTTCATATGAGTCGTTAACGAGTTCTTCAAAAACTCTTCTTACCAGCGTAAATAGCCTTCTTTCGCAAACTCAAAACTCTGCTAATGAAATTGCAGGAATCACAGATTCAAGCATAAGTGACGCAAAGACCAGCGTATCTGCACTTGAAACCGCAGCAGACAATTTGTCGGATGCAATTTCTGCCACCATAAAGGCACTAGATGACATTGGTGACATAGAGCCAGACATTTCCGACCAAACAAGCGCCCAAGAAACAGCAGATGAACTGCGTAAACAGGCGCAACAACTAGACGAACAAATTGATGCATATCAAACCTTGCGTGACAAATACGCACAGGAATCTCAAGACGCACAGGACGAAACCTTAAACGCGGAAATCATTGCCAAACTTGATGCGTCTATAGAGTCAATGGAGAAATTGCGTGACAGTCTAAACACAACGGCAGATGCAATAGAGGCAGGCCAAGTTGACGTTGACCCAAGCATGGTTATAAGCCACAAAGAAGCCGCCAAAGAAGCACTAGAGGCGCTCCAGAGTGTCATCGATGAAAAATTGCGCCCTGAACTAAAAGAGCTTTCAAATGAAATATCTGCGCTTTATTCAAATCTTTCTGGGCTTTATAGCAACCTTGACACTGCAAGTTCAGAAGTTCAATCTAGCATAAGCAATGCATCTAGCAGGCTTGATGGAGCAACAGGAGAAATTTCCACCGTTGTAAGCAATCTAGAAAATGCGTCATCTAAACTGCGTGAGCTTTATACAAAACTTACAGACGCACTTGAATCCGGAGACCTTGACCAGCTAAAAGAAATTCTAAGCAACGACGCCAACATACTTTCCATCGCACTAACAGAACCAGTGGAAATAGAACGTCATGCTGTTTTCGAGTCCGAAAACTTTGGCTCTTCAATGTTTCCGCTTTATTCAACAATTGGGCTTTTTGTTGGCGCGCTGCTTATCATGGTAGCTGTCAAACCACGCAGCTCCGCCAAAGTACTTGATGCTGTTAAAGAAAAATACAACGTAAAACCTCGTCACGAATTCTTTGGGCATTTTGGTGTTTGCTCCGTCATATCCTTTGTGCAAAGCACTCTACTTGCTTTGGGAAGCATCTTCTTCCTTGGCGTCCAGGTAGAACATCCATTCCTGTTTGTACTGTGTTTTTGGGTAGCAAGCCTAGTCTTTACATTCTTCATATATTCGCTTGTTGTTGCGTTTGCGAATCTTGGCAAAGCTATAGCTGTCATCTTGCTCATCATCCAAGTGACGGGCTGCAACGGCTCATATCCGCTGCAAATTCTTCCAGATTTTGTGCAAACGCTTAGCCCGTTTTTGCCAGCAACGCATGTTGTTTCTGCAATGCGCGCGGCAATGTTTGGCATCTATGCGAATGATTTTGC
Organism: uncultured Eggerthellaceae bacterium; assembly: GCA_964599515.1. Taxonomy (GTDB): domain Bacteria; phylum Actinomycetota; class Coriobacteriia; order Coriobacteriales; family Eggerthellaceae; genus CAKUOV01. The sequence continues at coordinate 2,349 of CAZRFO010000082.1, forward strand.
AATTCAGCTTGTCCTTGTTTTGGTGTATCTTGTACCCGCACTTTTGCTAGGACTGTGGCTACGCAAACCATTCATGAAATTCATGGCATGGTATGTAAATAAAGTTGAAGAATCAGAAATGATGGCTTAATGTGAACTCTGCAAAACGTGGCCCAGCTGACACCGGGCGAATTTACCTTTGCATAGACTTAAAAAGCTTTTACGCAAGCGTTGAATGCGTAGACCGCGGGCTTGACCCTTTCACAACAAATTTGGTGGTTGCAGACCCAACGCGAACAGAAAAAACAATTTGCCTGGCAATAACTCCTGCGATGAAGGCGCTTGGAATTCCTAACAGATGTCGCGTTTTTGAAATACCAAAAAACGTGGAATACATTATGGCTCCTCCGCGCATGCGCCACTACATGAAGGTTTCAGCGCAAATTTATGGCGTTTATCTGCGATACATTGCAGCAGAAGACATGCACGTTTATTCTGTAGACGAAGTATTCATAGATGCAACGGCGTACTTGCGCTTGTACAACAAAACGCCACGTGAACTGGCAGTTATGTTAATGGATGCTGTTTTCAAGGAAACTGGAATTTGTGCAACTGCAGGCATTGGCACAAATTTATTTCTTGCAAAAGTTGCACTAGATGTCACAGCAAAACATGTGGAAGACCACATTGGCTACCTTGACGATGCCGCCTTCAAAGAGCAACTTTGGCACCACCGCCCAATCACAGACATTTGGAACATCGGTCCTGGCATTGCTGCCCGCCTTGCCAAATATGGCGTGAGCGACCTTGCTGGCGTGTGCGCAATGAGCGAACAAACTTTGTACAAAGAATTTGGCGTTAACGCAGAGTTCCTGATAGACCACGCGCACGGAATTGAACCGTGCACCATTGCCGACATTCACGCATATGTGCCAGACGGTCAGTCAATTTCAAACGGTCAGGTTTTGCCATGTGACTACACTTTTGATGAAGCCAAAAATATCATGCGTGAAATGGCTGATGCGCTAATACTTGAACTTGTTGAAAAGCATCTTGTGGCAGAAAGCGTTTTTGTTCGCATAGGGTATGCTAATGACTCAAACCGTACATGGGAAGGTTCAAGTTATGTTGGCGAACACGGCCGCAGACCACAGGGCGGCTGGGGCAAAAGTGGTGCAGGTGCAGGTGCTACTGGTGGCTCACATAAACTTGCAGACCGCACTGCCCTGCGAAGCAAACTCTTGCCGGAATTCGACCAAATATACGATGTAACAACCGATAGGAACCGCGCGATTCGCCGCTTAAATATTGGCTTTGGACGCGTACTCCCAGAAGAAATGGCAACGCTTGACCTATTCACAAGCCCAGAAGCTGCAGAAAGCGAAAAGAAATTGCAACACGCCATTTTGGAATTGCGCGAAAAGTTTGGGAAGAACGCAGTGCTTCACGCCAACAGTCTAAAAGAAAAAGCAACGGCTCGTGAACGCAACCAACAAGTTGGAGGCCACCATGAGTAACAGCAACACGGAAGGCCGTGCATCCGACAACACGGGCGGCCGCACAGTTGGCGGTAGCGCAGGCGGACGCACTTACGGCGGCAGCGCAAGCAGCCACAGCCGCACACCAGGCAACAAAGGTCCAAGCGCCTTTACTTCAAACGGGAAGCTTCGCGCAAACAGGGCTGCACAGTTTTCGCCCTTTGCCAGCTTGCGAGGCTACTACGATGTAGTCCGCAAACAGGAACGCGTTGAAGAACCAAGGCGAGAACACACAGAGGAAGACATCGCTCGCATTTCTTCAGTTCTTTCAACTCTGCGCAAAGGAGATGTCGTGCGCGTAGTTCACTATAAGCAAGGAGCCTACCTTACAACTTGCGGTGCAATAACAGAAATCGTGCCTGAATATCAAACTCTTCGCATCATCAAACAAACACTGCACTTTGAAGACATCTACGAAATAGAAAAACTCTAAAACTGAATAAAAAAGAAGCGCAGGTCTGAAAAGACCTGCGCTTCTTGGTAAACTTTATTGTTGCTATAAAGCTCGATATTTAACGTAAATTGATATGTCCTCACTAGGCATTTCGTAACGTTCGGAAACTTTTGTTGTGCAGTCTGAACTTGTAAACAAACCCAAGCAATTATCGCCATAAACGTACTCACTCATACCATCCAGCCCATATACTTTTACGCCTGCTTCAGCTTGAACAGTTTTTAATAACTCATTATCGTCGTTATACACCGAAATAGTGTAAGTAGTTGTTGTTGGATCAGTTGGAGTTGTTGGATCTGTTGGAGTAGTATCTTCAGCTTCTTCCCAACCTGCATACAACGTTAAGTCAGAGGAAACCTGCTCATCAAAGTCATATTCCTGTGACAAAGCTGTATCAGTGTACCATTTCGTAAAGGTGTAGCCATCTTTTGTTGGGGAAGCAGGAGATTCTACCGTGGTATCTGTTGGCACATAAGAAACTTTATAGGGGCTTGAATCTTCAATGTCTGCATAGAATTCAACACGGCACACACCAGAATCAGAGAAGGTAACTTCAAAGTTAAGTTCAAGCGTTTTGTTGCTTGATGCTTTAAGTTCATCAAGAACAGAAGTAGGAATGGATTCTGCACCAACCCATCCGCATTCAGCGGATCCACCTATTGCTACAGCTTCAGTTGAAAATTCAGCTTTCCAATCAAGTCCGCTTGGTGCAGTAACAGAAGCAATATAAATGTTTCCACCATCTTCATCAGATGTGTTGGTAATCTTTAAGTCGCTTGAAAGAACTTTACCATTTTCATCTACGCTTACAGTGCTGGTAGCCTGTGCATCAAAGCCTTCTGCATAAGCTTTTGATGTACCTGCAAATGTAGCAAAGCACAAGCTAACTGCCAAAACAAGAGCCAAAATAATAGCAATAGCTGCATTGCGGTTTGCTGCTGGGCTTGAAACTTGTGTACCATTATTAGCAGCAATCTTGCGGCTTGCCAATATAGCAACAGCGCTAACAGCAGCTAAAGCCAAGATGATAACTGCAAATATTGCAGAAACGTCACCCGTTTGAGCAATTGTTGCTGTACCAGCTGCAGCACTTGAGCTACCCATGGTGATTGTCATTGTGCCTGTTAAATCGTAGCCTGTTGCAAATGCGCTCGCAGGCGCCATAGCAGAAATGGCTGCTACAGAACCAAGTACTGCCGCCATTCCTTTTGTTTTACGTGCTTTCGCACCTCCTTTGAATTGCATGCAATTCTCCTTCCTACAAAAACTATTGACTTTTTTTCATCTTTTCATCAAAAATAACAGTCCCAGTATTGTACCATCCTTTTTTAGATGCAAGAGGCACAAATTTAATCTATCTTTTAATGCAATCATCAAATAGGTAATTTACATGGTTTGACGCTTTATGTTTACCAGACATCGCTCCCACGAGAGTTTGAATCATCAAAATCGTAGCCATAGTTGTGGTTATAATCGTGGTCGTAATCATAGTCGTAGTCATAATCATACGTGCCGTTTTCTATTTCTTCAATCAAGGCATCCAATGAGCCATCTTCTGAATATTGTTCTACATATTGTTGAAACAAAAGATAAGCAAAAGCAAAAAGCATTATAGAAAGCACTATGCTCAAAATACCAGTGACTATACCTGTTATTGACATACCTTTGCGCTGGTAGCGAACATCGTTTATTTTATTGGCGCGACTAAGCCCAATGATGCCAAAAATCAGCGCCAACAAACCGAAGATAAAACCTAAGCCAATTGGAATGTTAATTATTGCAAGTATGCCCAAAACCAAAGCTGCAATAGCCATACCATTTGTAGGACCTGCCTGACCTGTCTGTGTTGGTTGCACATTTGGATTGCCGTAGAACTGACCTTGCTGGTTTGGCATACCAGCGGGCGCGCCACCTGCTTGTGATCCGCCAACGGGTGCACCGCCTGTCTGTGCGCCACCTGCTTGTGATCCGCCAACGGGTGCACCGCCTGTCTGT
>CAZRFO010000083.1:0-6292 GCA_964599515.1 uncultured Eggerthellaceae bacterium
CTTGGTTGCAGCCTTCTTGTATTTCGTAGTTGGCTTTGACCAAATTCATGCAATCATCTGGGGTTTAGCGTTCGCGTTCTTCATGATTGCATTCTGTGAATTTAGCTATGTTCGCTATTATTTTAAGGGCGGCGGCAACAATTACTCAGAATGTGTGCGCTACATTTGGCGTTACAAGGGAATTTTCCTAACAAACTTGTTCTACATTTTAGGGCTCTATATTCATAACTTTGTGTTTTGGACTACGCCTTCGCACCTTTATGTGGCAAACACATATTACAGTCACATGAACTATGACATGGCAACGTGTCTTGCAATGTTTACTAATATTTCTGCCACAGTTATCTTTACTGTAATTGCAGAAACGCACTTCCATGAGGTGTACCAAGACTTCATGGAATCTGTCATTGGTGGCACATATAGGTTAATCCAAAAGAATAAACGCATTATGTTTCGCACGCTTTCTACCCAGTTGGGGCAAGTTTTTGCAACGCAAATTGCCATTACTTGCGTCATCTTCATGTTGCTCATGATATTTGGTTTGCAACTTGGGTTTAGCTCTATGACTATGCGAATTTACCCAGTATTGGCAGTAGGCTTTTTGGGTGTTTTTGTAATGTATTGCAACATAGTTTATTTGTACTACTTTGAAGATTCATTTGATTCTGCTATGACTGCGTTTATCTTTTGTTTTGGTACGCTTGTAGGCGCAATTGTAAGTGCTTACTTTTTGCCAGTAGAGTTTTACGGGATGGGACTATTGTTTGGAATGCTCTGCGGATGGACTTATTCGTTTTTCCGTTTGCGGCATCTTGAACGCAATTTTGATGCTCATATCTTCTGCAGATACAAAGTTATAGATACCATGAAATCTTCCACAAAAGGACGCATTGTGTATAGGAAAAAGTAACGCTGCAGCGAAGGTTGTCGCTGTTGGTGTAGATGGCTGCGGTTTGTGTGTTTATGTGCAGATGTGCGGTTTTGAAAGGCTAGAGGAATTTAAACTTGGCGCAAGAAAAAGAGAAAAAACTCCGGTTAAACCTTGTAATTGGTTTGTGCTATCAGTTTGTGACGCTTGCTGTTAACTTTGTGAGCAAGCAAGCCATACGCTATGAACTTGGCACAGACTATCTGGGTATTCAAACCGTATATGGCAATATTTGCGATGTTTTGATTTTTGCATTTTCTGGCATTGGAATTGCTATGGTTTATAGGCTTTATGAGCCATTTGCGCAAAACGACAAAGGCCGAATAGCTAGTGTGTTTCAGCACTTCAATAGCATTTACAGAAAACTTACTATAGGAGCTAGCGCTGTTGGTGTTGTTGCAATTGTGCTTGCGCTTTGGTCTATTAACGCAGATGTTTCTTCTGCCGAGGTTATATTTACTTACCTGCTTTATGTTGCATCTATTCTTATTTATAACCGATACATTGTTTATTACTACTTTTTAATGGGTGATCAGCGCAGATACATTTCTTGCATCATATATGGAATCATGGAAACACTTACTGTTATAGCAAGTGTTGCTGTGTTGGTTCTATTCCACAACTACGCCATTTTTGTTTTAACAATTCTTGCAAAAAACATCATAGTGCGCGTGATTATGATGATTTACTGCCGCAAGAATTATCCGTGCATATACGGGCCATCAGAGCCGTTGCGCCCAGGTGAAATAAAGCAAATTGGCAAGGATATTAGAAATCTTGTTATTTCGTACATGGGTGGCATTTTGCTTTACAGCACAGATGCCGTAATCATTTCCGGAATGGTTGGCACATCAATTGCTGGGTGTTATTCAAGCTATTACTTTTTATTCTCAGGAATTGTCCTTATTATTGATGGCTTGTATGAGTCAATCTTTTCGCGTATTGGGCAACTTCTTCAAGAAAAATCTCGTGCGGGGAGTTTTGATGTTTACATAAACCTACTCGGTTTAAATATCATCATTGTAGCTTTATGTATAAGCGCGTTTTACACCTTGTGCGACGACTTTGTAACTCTTTGGATGGGCGATGAAGTTCTTTTGCCCGGGGCTGTCATTATTGTAATGTCAATAAATTTGCACATGCGTCTCATCCAGAAAAACACAGGTACGTTCCGCTTAAACGCAGGTCTTTTTGCCAAAGTTAGCTGGGTGGACTTACTGCGAGGACTCCTAAATGTTGTGCTTTCCTTAATTATGGGTGTCTTTTTTGGCCTTATAGGAATTTTGGTTGCAACTTCAATTTCTACAGCCATAACAATGTTTTGGTATGAGCCTTTTAAGCTGTATAGATACTTTGGCAAGTCGTTTAAACACGAGGTCATATATCAAATTTGCGCGGCAGTAGTAGTGATTGCAAGTTTGCTAGTTTGTATAGAGGTTGCAAAGCTAATTAGTGTTGATTCGTGGTTAATGCTTGTAGTAAAAGCCTGCGCCATTCTTCTTACTGCGGCTGTAAGTTCTTCTGTTTTGGTTGGAATATGGTATGTAGTTAGAATTGCTAGCGCACGCTCAAAACGTAAAGCTGCAGATGAATTGACACAAACTGAAGGCGGGCAAGCAGGTTTTGTTTCTGGTTCTATCCTTAAATATCAAGGCGAATGTGCCATTTCGTTTGTGATTCCGGTGTATAACGATGCAGCTCGTATAGCAAATGCTGTTCATTCACTTTGCGAACACGAAAACTTCCCGTTTGAAATTGTTATAGTAAACGATGGCTCTACAGACGCTACCCCTTCAGTTTGCGATGAACTTGCACGCGAAGATAATCGTGTTCGCGTAATACACGCAACGCATGGCGGACAAGGGCGTGCACGTAATATTGGTATGGACAACGCAAAAGGCACATACATTGGCTTTTTGGATGCAGATGACCTTTCAAGGCCGGCTGGTATTGAAGAAATCCTAGCTTATGCGCTTGAAAAAGATTTAGACATTGTGTGTGGTGGCTATGAGATAAACGATGGTGTTCAGGAATCCCATAGCATAAAAGACCTGCGTGAAGGCTCGCTTGACCGCAGTACTAGAAGCGGCAAAAACCTATTTAACGAACTTTTCTCAAGCAATGCGTTTGGTTATGTGTGGAATAAGCTTTATAAGCGTTCTTTCTTAGAGGCATACAGTGTGCGCTTTACTGAAGAGGCAAACGTTTTTATGGAAGATTCCCTTTTCAATATGAAAGCCTACGTACTTACAAATAACACGTGGTTTTGCAGGTGCAGTGTTGTGGAACACTTTGCCGGCAAGGCATTTGGCACACATGCTCCAAAAGAAACGCTTAATGAAAAAGTATGTAACTTTATTGGTGAATATGTTTCATTCCTACGTGAAAACGAAATATATGAACAAGGAAAAGGCATGCTTACATGTATGCTTTTGCGTTTGGTTTCTTGGAGCACATATGTTGATGCGTGTGTTTTGGAAATGCCTTATGAGCAGGCTCAGGCGCAGATGGATGTGTTTTTAAGTGATGAAAATATCAGAGAGTTGATTACAGATAAGGAAAACGGGCACTTTATAAACACAGTTCCATTTATTTTGCAGCGTAGTTTGTACAGATTCTGCTTCCATCTAATAAATGAAGGTAAATCTTCTTCGTTTGTGAAGTTGTGCATAATGATGCGCAAGCCGTTTTCTTATTACGTAGATGAAGCACTTTGGTAATTGGTTTTATTGGTTTGTGAGTGTTTTGGTGTTTTCTCAAGTGTGCAAGATTACGCTAAGACATCAGAAGTGTTTTTTGCAATTTGGAGTTATAGGTGGCTAAAGTTATACAAAAAATTGAAGGGTACAAGCTAGTCAATGCTGGTATGTTTAATGTGGCAAAGGGCATTGCAATAGCCATTGTTATACTTGAACATGCGCTCGATTTAAAACTTGGTTCTGCAGATTTAGGGTTTACCAGCCGCGTTATTCATAACATGGTTATTCCGCTGTTTTTTATAGTAAGTGGTTATAGTTTTGCGCCTTGTAAAATGAAAAAAGGCATTGCACGGCAAGCAAAAATGCTTCTAAAACCATATCTTTATACCGCAGTTGGCGTACTTATACTTTCATTTGTTGCTTGGCTAATTTTTTGTCCTCCAGCATTGCGAAGTTTTGTGCGCGTTGGCCAAGATTTAGTTGGATACATATTAGGACTTTCTTTTGACCTGGAAATAGGTGGCCACTACTACGCATTAGGTGTTGGTACCGTTTGGTATTTGCTTGCTCTGTTTTTAACTTGGGTCTTGATGAATTTCTTAGTTCAAAAATTTGGATCTAAGCCAAAAGTTTTTTGGACAAGCATCCTTGCTTGCATGATTTTAGGCACTGTTGCTGGCTGTTTCATCAAGCTTCCGTGGTGCATAATCCAGTCATTATGTTGCATTGGATGCTACGCATTTGGATGGTGGCTTAAGAAGAAAAACGTGTTTGCAAAGCCTGTTTCGTGGAAAATTTTGCTCGCGTGTTTTGCTTTGAATCTTCTAGGTGGTTTTTTGGGAAGACTAAATATGGCATCCACTACGTGGACACTAGGAATTATCGATATATTCTTAGCATCAACGGGGGCATTTTTTGTTATTGCTGTTACGGTGCGTGCAAGTGCATACGATTGGCCACTGAAAAGTGGCATTTCTTGGCTTGGCCGCAATTCGCTGGTGTTAATTTGTCTTGAGTGTTTGTTCAACCACGGTCTACCTTGGCAAGAGATTTTTGAACTTTTGAATTTGGATACAGTTGGGGCTATTATTTTTTCATACATTGCAATGATTTCGCTTATAAGCGTATCGGTATTTATAATTTCAAAACTGCCTAAGAAAAAGAAATCAAAAAATAAAGCCGGGAAGAAGGAAACGAAATGAACGTTCAAGAGCGCGTGCTTGCATTGATTGAAAGCCAAATAGAAGAGATTGGCCTTTTGTGTGACCAGGTAACATTGCAAAGCAATATCATGGGTGAAATAGGACTTTCTTCTCTTGACCTGGGTGAATTTATTTCTTTACTAGAAGAAGAGTTTGATATTGAGATTTCAGAGCGCGACCTTACACGCATTGTGACCATACAAGATGCTTGCGATGTTGTAACAGAAAAACTTGCTTAATAGTTTTGCTTGCCTGGCCTTGTGCACGTTTGGTGCACACTCAGTGCGCGCTTGAAAAACACATCTATTTTTTAATGATTTTTTTGATGTTATGGAAAAGTCGCTTGAAGTCTCCGCATACAAGAATTGCTCTATAACGGGCAAGATAGTGCCAAAGAGTTCCAGTTTTTCCTGCTTTAGCATATTTTTCAAAATACTTGTGCTCTAAAAGTTCAGATTTACAAAGCCAAGACATTGCGAAGTGATGAATGGAATATGTGTTTGGCGTTATATTGATTTCTCCTGTGTCATAGTCTTTTGGATTTAGATACTCTTGCGGGTAAATGTTAAAGCCTGCAACAGTTTGTATGCCAGGCACATTTTCAAGGCCTTCTTCTATAAGAGCATCAGTTGTTCTGGAAACAACGTTGTAGGTGTTAAAACTGCCATCTTCGTTTATGAATTGTTCGCATTTGTATGAATCAAGCATTTTCTTGCAAAAGTCGTTTTTAGGCGCACATGCCATACCAAGACCAGGGTTTACTCTTGGCGTAAAGCATTCATCCCACGCATGTTTTTCAGCTGTATTAGGTGATGCGGCATTTTGTTCGCAGCCAAAATAGGCGCCAGCATCAAGCAGGTCATTTAGCGGGCGAATAATTTCAACGTCTGTATCAAGGTAAATGCCGCCGTTTTCGTAAAGAATTTTAAAGCGTGCGTAGTCACTTACGAACGCCCACTTCTTTGCTTCGTATGCTTGCTTTGTGTAATCAATCTGCGAAATGTCAAAGTTACTTTCATCCCACTGCACAATTTCATAGTCTGGCATGAATTTTTTCCAAGATGCAATGCATTTCTGTTCAAGTTCTCCTAGTTGTGCACCCCCAAACCAGCAATAATGAATAAGCTTTGGGATGCCTTGCGTTGCAGGTGCATGTGTTGTTGGCGTTTGTGCTGCAGGCGCTTGTGTATTTGCTGGCTGTGCGTTCGGGGTGGATGCGTCGTGCGCTTGTGTTGTTGCGGCTGTGGTGCCAGTTTGAGTTTGCATGTCCATATTAGTTTGCGCGTCCATATTAATTTCCAAGCTTTCTTAGTGCGCTTGCCAGCGCGGTTATTCTGTTTAGTTTAGAATATGCGCCTTTTTCAAGCGCGCGTATTTGTTTACATGCAAAACGGTCTACAACAGATGTGGGTTTTGAAGTGTCTCCAGGTGCAAAATCTGGCAATGCATCACGTATGCGCCCT
>CAZRFO010000084.1:0-6272 GCA_964599515.1 uncultured Eggerthellaceae bacterium
TACCGAAGGAATTCCAGCTAAAAGTTCTACTGCGCTTCTAATGACACGGCCAGATTTCTTGCCAGCATATTTTGACAAAAACATTGCCGTAAAAAGACCAAGTGGCAAACCTATGATAAGCGCGCCAATTGTTCCATAGACGCTAGTTAAGATAAACGGAAGGATGCCATACTGTTCTTTTCCTGGGTTCCAAACTTGACCTAGCAAAAAGTTCACTGGGCCAATTTCTGCAATTGCAGGAATGCCAGATACAACCAAGTAAGCTGTGATACCAACTACGAAAGCAACAGAGAGCATACCGCAGGCAAAAAACACGGCCTTAAACACCAGCTCAACGAATTCTTTCGGTTTCATACTTTTAATTTCTCCTTATAAATGTAGTTCATGGAAAAACCGGATACGCTTTGCTCCCGCCTATGTGGAAGCGCGCACCCGGTTTTTGATTGGCTACAAGAGCCAGATTTGCGTTATTTAGCCGTTGGAACAGCTCCTGCTTCACGGATAAGGTCGGCTGCTTCTTTGCTGGTTGCAAAGTCTACAAATGCTTGCGCTGCGTCAGATAAGGTTGCGCTTTCTGAGTAAACGAAGTTGAATGGACGTTGGATTGCATATGTTCCGTCCAAAACTGTAGCTTCTGAGCAAGCAACGCCGTCAATCGTTAGAGCCTTCACGCCGTCTTTGCCTTCTACAGAAGAAAGAGAAGCATAGCCAATAGCGTTTTTAGAGCTAGAAACTGCGGTAATTACTGCACCAGTTGAGGTAAGTTCTTGGTCAAGCTTGCAAGAATCGGCTGTTTTGGTGATTGATTCAAAACCGTCGCGCGTGCCAGAACCACTTTCACGGCCGATGCAAGAAATCTCAAGGTCAGAGCCGCCTACTTCGCTCCAGTTTGTAATTTTGCCGGTGAAAATGTCACTTACTTGTTCCAATGTAAGATTGTCTACACCACAATCGGAATTAACAATGATTGCAATACCGTCAAGAGCAACAGTTACAGATTTCAAACCGGTTTCTGTATCTTTCAAAGCGCGAGAAGACAAACCAAGGTCGCAGCTTTGGTTCTTTGCGCTTTCAATGCCTGTGCCGGAGCCTGTTGCATCATAAGTAATAGTAACACCAGAATTATCTGACATGAATGCTTCTGAAAGTGTACCAATTACTTTTTCCATTGATGTTGAACCATTTGTAGAAATGGTGCCAGAAAGAGAAGTTTCTGTTGTGTTGCTTGATGCGTTGTTATCGGTTGTTTCGCTAGACGAAGAACTTCCGCAACCTGCCAGCGATGCAGCTAACAGTGCACTTACAGCAACTCCTGCAAAAACTTTACCAATGCGATTGAATTTCATTTAAATTCCTTTCAACTTTTCTAATTACGTGTGCCGCATTGCACACTACGTTTTTGGTCTTTTTTTAACCTGTACATATTGAAACGCCGCATTGAAAAGAACATGTCAACGGGATGTCAATCTCTTATCAAAGTTTTGTAATGAGTTTGCAAAGTTATTCCGTTTCGCTGTTCTACCGAACAGCGGAACTGCTCGACGCTGCGAAGCACCTAGGCGCAACATTTCACCCTTTTATACTCCTCGTCACGTACCAAAGTACGCTCGGTCGTATAACGGGCGAACTGCCTGCGCCGATGTGCTTCTCGCTTACATTAAGTGCAAATGAAGCACAAAGGCGAGAAGCGCCACCTCATTCAAACGCAGATATTGCGTAAAGACACTTCTCTAAATAAAATATCTAAATCACAGAATAACAATGAGTTAAAGGATGTATATGGCAGACATTATTCTTATTCTCATAGCAGTAATACCAGCTATCGCTTTAATGATTTATATCTACAAAAAAGACAAGGTTGAAAAAGAACCAATAGGACTTCTTGTAGCTTTAGTTATAGGTGGGGCTATATCTATTATTCCAGGTGTAATACTTGAAATTTTATTTGAAGATTTATTTCTAGCTTTCCTTACTTCTACTTCTCTAATATACATAATCATTGAAAACTTTATAGGCGTAGCGCTTATTGAAGAGGGTGTTAAACTTGCTGCAACTAAGCTAATAAGCTGGAAAAACAAAGCGTTTAACTATACTTTTGATGGCGTTGTTTATGCCGTATTTGTATCTTTAGGTTTTGCTCTTTTTGAAAACCTTGAATACGTACTTATGGAAGAAACATTTGCAGATTCGTTATCTGTTGGATTTTGGCGCGCCATATTATCTGTCCCACTACATTGTTTCTGCGGCGTATTTATGGGCGTTTATTATGCGCAAGCAAAAAAGCAAAGCTTGCTTGGAAATGAAAGCAAAAAGAAACATTATCTTAGGATGGCGCTTTTAATACCTAGCGCACTTCATGGTTTCTATGACTTTTGCTTATCGGTTGATTCTTTACTTATTGAAGCCATTTTTGTTGTCTTTGTAATAGCTATGTATATTTCTTCATTTAGGCTAGTTAGAAAAGTAAGCAAAGAAGACCAACTTCAGCCATCTGGCAGCAGCGTAAATCCTAGTTATTCTGCATCAAGCACCTATACAAACCAGCAATATAGCTCACAAAACAGTAGCTTTATTGGTGGCACCGCAGTGCGCAGTTCGCAAAATTCGCAACAACAAAATTGGATATGCAAATCGTGCGGAGCAGCAAACACAGGCAACTTTTGCACGCACTGCGGAACAAAACGCAGCGCACTCTAAACACTTGCTAAAATGGGCACGTTTATTTTTAACGAAAGGTCAAATAATGCCAAACAATTATGTTGATACGCGCGGGATTTGCAAAACACCAGTTGCTTTTACAGAAGCTGTGGTAAATGGTCTAGCAACAGGTGGCGGGCTATATGTGCCTGAACACATTCCTCACATGAACCTAGATGAAATCATTGAACTTGGAAATTTACCTTATGCAGAACGCGCGGCAAAAGTTTATAAGCTTTTTGAAGTTGATATGCCAGATGAGCTCATTGATGAGTTAATGAAAAGCGCATACGGCGCGCAATTTGACTCTAAGGAAATTTGCCCTATAGAGTCTCTTGATGAAGATACGCATATCTTGGAATTATGGCATGGCCCAACATCTGCATTTAAAGACATGGCTCTGCAATGTTTGCCTAGGTTTTTCTCTGCAAGCGTAAAACTTCTTCAAGAACGAGGAAAACTTGACCGCGATTTCATGATTCTTGTTGCTACATCTGGAGACACCGGCAAAGCAGCGCTTGAAGGGTTTCGCGATGTACCAGGCGTTTCAATTGGCGTAATGTATCCACATGGCGGAGTAAGCGACATCCAATATAAACAAATGGCAACGCAGCGCGGTGAAAACGTTTGTGTTTGGGCTGTTGAAGGCAATTTCGATGACTGCCAAAACGCTGCAAAAGCTGTTTTTTCCGATGAAGAATTTGCCAAAAAGCTATTAGAAGAACAACATACCGCTCTATCAAGTGCAAATTCCATCAACTGGGGACGCTTGCTGCCACAGGTTGTTTACTACATTTCTGCTTATGCAATGCTTGTTAAGAAAGGCAAAATTGAAGCTGGCGAAGAAATTGACGTTTGCGTTCCAACTGGAAACTTTGGAAATATTTTGGCTGCATGGTATGCAAAACAAATTGGCACTCCAATACACACTTTGATCTGCGCTTCAAACAAAAACCGCGTTTTGACCGATTTCATTGAAACGGGTACGTATGATATTCAGGACCGCGAATTTGTGCTTACCCCTTCCCCTTCAATGGACATTCTTATTTCTTCAAATCTTGAACGCCAACTCTTTGAATTAAGTAATCGCAATAGCGAATATATTGCAAAATGGATGAAAGAACTTAAAAGCGACAAACGCTTTTCTGTGGATAGCGAAACGCTTTCGCGTGTTCAAGAAACCTTTGCCGCTGGCTCAACTGACAACGAAACATGCCTTTCAACAATAAAGGAAGTTTTTGACGAATATCATTACTTGCTTGACCCACATACAGCTGTTGCCTACAACGTTGCAAAACGCAAGAAATCTGAACGCAAACAACTTATTGCAAGTACTGCTCATTGGGCAAAATTTGGAGAAAACGTATACAGGGCTCTGCATGAAATAAATGCGGGAGATGCTCTACCAGAAGATATTACAAAATTGAATGGCTGTGAGCTGAATAAGGTAATAGAAGATGAAACGAAAGCGTCCCCAGTTCCAGCTGGTCTTGCAGAATTAGAATCGCTTCCAATAAGATTTAATGAAGTTATAGAAAGTGAACCAAGTGTTGTAGAAAAAGCAACACTTGAGTTTTTAGAAAATTTAAAGAAATAGGTGCTTGCGTATATTATTCAGAAGTGTACAATATTGAAAGTTTGAGTTATACGCGAAAGGATCAAAGTGAAAGAACTATCACATCTTCAACCATTTATCCGCCTTTCTATCAGCAATCCAAAGTCTGATAGCAATTCTGCCTTTGGTCTTGGAATTGCAAACTTATGCATGGGAGTACGTGAACTTGGTTCGCTTAACGCCGCCGCAAAAAGCATGGGAATGGCATACAGCAAAGCCTGGCGCATCATGAAAGAAACAGAAGCAGCATTAGACATTCAAATTCTTGACCGCGATGGCGCACATGGTTCTCAGCTAACCGAAGAAGGAAACCGTATTTTAGATACATATTTTTCTTTGGTATCAGAACTCAAAGCAGAATCAGGCGACCTACTCAAAAAATATTTGGAAAATTAGTTTTAACTATTTAACAAATTTGCCGCTTTAATTCTAATTAATTTTATAGAGAATACAGTAGCGTAGGTTTATTTAATCTACGCTACTTTTTTGTTGCAAATATCCCCAAGGAATAAAAACGCCTAGAGTAATTCCTTTGTTGTTCTTTTCTATTGAGGAAATAGACAAATCGTTTTGCCCATCATTAGATTTCGCAGAAAAAGCTATAGGTGCGCTATATATTTCTTCATATGATTGATTGCGTTCAAGCTCTTGCGGAAAAACATCACCACAAGGCTGAACCGAATTTTGCAAATCTTCGTACGATGCGCAAATATTCAAAGATTCACGCTGCTCATCTAACGGTGTATGAATATTTGTAATTTCACACGACTCATCTTCCTTGAAATTATGCATACAACTATAACAAACATTCATATCATTAAAACTTGCTGCACCACAAATTGGACATTTCTTCATATTTACATTCCTTTTCATTAAAAATTATCATAGCTACTAACGTGTTTGTGCTCAATTAAGACACTTGAATTACAACAATTGTTTTATTGCCAACGTGTGTATAAGACTCATAAAGCCAAGTAAAATTTCCAGATGTTTTAACGAAATTTTTGATTGAACTATTGCCGTTTTCAACCAGAGTCCAGCCTTTATTTATTAAACTTTCATTCATTAAATTAAGCTCGTTTTCATTGTTGTCGCAAATGGAAAAACTAACTACTCCACTCGTTGAAGAAACCTTTAAATCTTGAAACGAGTCTAAAGGGAATGCTTCATCCGTAAAGCACTTATAAAATTCAGTTTTTGTATTTGCTTCATAGTTTTCTATAAATTCAAGTTCATCTTCTCCAGCAAACGCACGCGCTACAAAATCTGAAGAAGTAGTTACATTATTTATACCTTCTTGCAATGAACTTGTTTTATCCTCAAAAGCTGCACATATTGCAATGACAAGAAACAAACAAAAAATTGAACAGCAGCAAACTGCTAGCCTTTTCACACGAGACATTCAACATCACCTACAACAAATAAAAACTTCAAACAATTTTTAAGCCTTAAATACAAAATCTGTGTAAACAACCAGGCATTTTGTGTAAAAGCTCACATACACAAAAACGCTTAGCCTTAGTTGCCGTCAATCTATAACCCGCCAACACGATAAACATCCACTACAAGAGAAGATGTGTGTTTGATATTTGGAAGGCTTACACCAAATACATTGTTTTCAAAACTAACGCCAAATAAATTTGGTTCGTAAAACAGCGATGCATTAAAACAAACGCGCGAACCTATCTCTGTATCTGCATTTACACTCACGTGTGTACATTCATCATCAAAAGATGATGCAAGTTGTTCTTCAATCTGCGCACATAAAGCAGAGGTTGTCATGGAATTGCTAGGAGAAGCGGCTATCACGCGAATCGTGTTCCTAGTAATGCGATCAAATGCCGCGCAATCAGAAAAGAACATCATGCAATTCGTAACAATGACAAGCAAGACAAGAAGAAGCGGTATCACAAAAGCAAGTTCTACTGTTGCTTGACCTCTATCATCATGCAATAGTCTC
>CAZRFO010000085.1:0-6206 GCA_964599515.1 uncultured Eggerthellaceae bacterium
TTCACAGAATGCAATCATGAAGAACGCGAACGCTAAACCCCAGATGATTGCATGGATTTGGTCAAAGCCAACTATGAAATACAAGAAGGCTGCAACCAAGCCGCCAATAATCATTGACGCAAAAAAGAATATTGCAATGAGGCGGTAGTCTTTTGTTGCGTGCAAGTATGTGATGGAAAAGAAAATCACAACAGCACTTGCCCACATGCAATACGCCCCAGCAATAAAGGCAATATCTATTCCGCCCCTGAAGTACAAAGAAAACATCATGGGAAGCGCCATGATAATTCCTATGACGCTAGTGATAGCCAAGCCAACATAGTAAGAGCACAAGATGTCGTCAAATTCTTCTTCGTAGAACTTATCTGCCAGGTAGCGACTAAATACAGAATTAAACGGAGATGTCATAACTACCGAGAAAATAAATATATACAAAATGGTGCTACTTAGCAGCTCGCGCTTAGCCATGCCAACGCCAGACATGTCCAAGAATAAATAGAGCAGCAAAATAACCGTGATAATGATGATGGTTGGACCTATAGTGATAAGGCACGAATACATTGCGCCCATGAGCGTGCGGCTAATGCCATCTTTGCGGTAAATCTTTTTCAGTTCAAAGCCAATGCCAGCCATTTATTGCCGCCCCTTAGAAAGCATTTCCTTATAAAGATTATAAAAACGCATGTAGCATTCGTCTTCGTCGTAGTGTTCAATAACACGCCTATAGCCAACTTCACCCATACGCTGGCGAAGTGCAGGGTCTTGCGCTAAATCAAGAATAGCCTTTGCAAGTTTTGTTTCGTTCATAATTGGAACCACAACACCCGCCGCGCCATAGTTGTCAAATTCACCTTCAAGCAAACCTCTGCAGTTTCCAACATCGGTTGTGATAAATGGCTTTTTAGCTGTAAAGGCTTCAAGTATTGTAAGCGGCTGACCTTCAGAAAGAGAACTCAAAAGCATTATGTCCATCTTGCCAATGTAGTCTGCCGCGTTAACAAGACCAGTAAACACAACATCTTGCACGTGAAGTGCCTGTACCAAATTCATGCATTCATTGGCGTATTCCGGCGCTTCTTCTAGCCCACCCATAATCCAAAGCTTAAGCCTTGGATCAACTTGTTTGGCTAGCGCAAAAGCATTAATCATAGTTTTAATGTCTTTAATTGGAGCCACGCGAAGAAGAGCACCCAAGTTGATATAAGGGTCATTTGGATCTTTCTTTGGACAATTTGCAAAACGCGCAGGGTCCATGCCGTTAGGAATAACGAGCGTTTTTTCTTCTGGACATCCAAGGTCAAGCTGGAATTGGCGCGCGCCTTCATAAAGCGCTGTTACGCGGTCTGCGTACTTATAGCAACAATCCCCCACTTTTCTAAACTGGTTAATCCACAAGTCTTTGTAAATGCCTTTAACCCAGTCTGCTTTGATAATTTCTTCTTCACGTTCGCGCGTATAAATGCCATGTTCGCTCATAAGAAACGGCTTTCCAGTTAAAACACGTTGCAAACTAGCCCATATACCAGCATAACCAGAAGAAGCTGAGTGATAAATGTCTGCTTCTGCCACGCGAGATTTCAAAATGGTGAAAAGTGGCAAATACATAGAGCGCATTGTCCACAGAAAGTCTGTAAACACAACTCTGTTGTGGTGCTGTTCGTAGTAGTTAAGCGTCATAGACAAAAAGTCTTCGCCAGAAAGCACAGCGTTTAGAGATACGTCTTGTTCACCAAAAAAGCGAATGATGGTTTCCCAGTCTGGATTTTCTCCAAACATGAGGGCTTCAAACGCATCGTATTGTTGGTCATTCATGCGAATACGACTTTGTTTTTTGTCGTTAACGTAGTCGTCATCCATAAGGTAGACTTCTTGAATTTCTGTACAATTATCTGGGATTTCATACTTAAATTCACGTTGGTCTTCGCGCGTTGCAGCAATAGACTGAACAATAAATTCAACATCTGGCATATGCAACATTAGCTGTTGAATCCAGCTTGACATGCCACCACGCACGTAAGGATACGCGCCTTCAACTATAAGGCAGACTCTCATAATCCATCACTCCAAGTCAAAGACACATGTTCTTGCGTAGCCGTAATAAAATAGACACCTTCGCCAATTTGTTCAAGCGTGCCGCCTTCAATATGCAAATCTTCATACCCAGTGCGAAGCATAAACCACGCCTCACCATCAAAATTTGCAATGTCTGCGGTTATTTCTGTGTCTGTATATTCAATGTCAACATCTAAATTGAGCAGCTTATTTATGCGGTTTAGCGCGTCGTTTGCTGTTACGCGCTCAATCCACGAATAGTCGCGCTGGTGCGTACCAAAAAGCACTTCGATTTGCTCTGTGTATTGCGCCCAAAATGCATCAGTTCCGTCGTAGTCTAAGAAGTCATCAACATCTACGCTTACACAATAATAGCCAAGGGCACCTGTAATGCTTGCAAGGCAAAACAGGTCTGGCAAAGTGTTGTAATTGCTAGTCTTAACAACGCAGTTAACAGGCAGCTCATAACATTGGTTTTCTTCATCCCAAAGTCTATAAGGTGCAACCCAAGGAGTAATTTCTACTTTGTCACCAACGCTAGTGAAATAAAGATTTCCGTCTTTGCGAAGAGCAAGCTGCGCGCCCTGGGAGTCAATTTCACGCGTGTAGTATGTGATGTCATTACTGGTTGCGGAAAGCAAGCGCTCGTAGTCATCAGAAAAATAAGTTAGCGTTGCTCCATAAACGCTTGCAAAGCGTTCAAATTCTGGCATAAGCATGTCTTGTTGTATGCCCAGGCGGTCTCTACTATAAAGACGTTCCCACGCTTCGTTGTCTTCGTTGTCAATGTATGGAAACCCGTCTATAAAAGTGCAATACGCATTTACTATAGGGTACAAATAACTGCCCTGAGATTCCCTCATAACCAGCGGAATTATTGCATATGCAACCTCTGAATCCATGAAGTCACCATTGCAAACATAAACGCTACCACAGCCACTGCCAGAAACATAGCGCCACGCAACAGCTGGTAAATCCTCATTGTCTTTATCTTTGTAGCCATCTGGTAGTGTGCACGCATAAATCTTTGTTTGCTGTTTCAGGCTCAAATTCCATGCGCTTAGCTCACGCGTTTCATCTTCAATAAGAACACCATCCATGAAGTCTTCAGATGTTCTAAGACCTGTAAAGTCTTCCCAACCGTATACATCTTCTATTCCAAGAAGTTCTTGCAGGGCTTCATTTGTTTGAACATCATCTGGAATTTGCCCAAGCATAAGCGTAACGCCGCTCTCTACAAGTTGCGTTAGCGTTTCAATTTCGGAAGCGCTTAGTTGCTCTTTTGAAACCATGACAATTTTCACATCACTTGAAACGTCATCAAGTGAATCTGCATCAATGTATGCGTGTTTTGACATGAACAATTGCGCGGCGAAAAGCTCTGCAACATCGCCTTCGCCATAAAGTAAAATGCTTGAGCCTTCTTCGCTTGTAAGCTTTTGCGTTGCTTCATCAATTGAAGCCTGTTGCGTGCTTGCTTCGTCTTCTAAAATAGTTTGCGTGCGCGACTCTATTTCTTGGCTTTCACCTAGGTTTAAGACAGAAAGAATAACGCCAACATTTCCTAGTGCACAAAACAAGACAAACAGCACCGCAAACGTTGCAACTACATATACGTAGGTACGACGTAAGAGCAAGTTTTTTGCAACAAATGTTTGTTTCTTAGCCATGCATCTCAGCTTTCATGTTTCTTGAACGAATAAGCACACCTACGGTACTTAGTCCCATGATTACAGCATAACGAAGAGCATTACCAATGCCTGAATGCATTGATGTTCCAGCCGAGCGCTCGTGCATAATAGCTGGAATTTCTTCAATGTGAAAGCCAAGCAAAAGCATTTGCAAAATCATGTTTAGGTCTGGATATTTAACGTCAAAGAAGTTGCGCTTTTTGAAAACTTCAAGCGCAGCGCGATTTAAGCCCCAAAGCCCGCTTGTTGGGTCTGTTAGCTTGTATTTTGTTGTTAAGGTAATGATGCCACGGAATGCCGCGATAACTGGTTTTTTCACAGGAGATATCGCAAACGATTGAGCGCCTTCCAAAAAGCGTGAACCTATAACTATGTCTGGAGTGCGCTTGGTGGTTGCCGCGCTGCTATTGACAGAGCCGTCGCTCTCCACCGGGGCACCTTCGCCTGCCACCGCCGCGTCGTTTTCACCAGCACATTCGCATGCCGCTGCCGCGCCGCCTTCGCCTAAAAGCTTTGCCAAAATTAGGTCTAAATTTGCAAGGTCATGCTGCCCGTCTGCGTCCATCTGCAAAAGATAATCATAGTTTTGGTCGCATGCATATTTGTATGCCGTTTGCAAAGCTGCTCCATAGCCCATGTTGTAAACCTGGCTCAAAGCCTCAAAGCCATAAGACGCAACAACTTCCAACGTTTTGTCCGAAGAGCCGTCATTGATTACAAGCACATCCATGCGTTCATCTACATGCTGTTCACGTATTGACTCTAGCACAGCACCTATGCTTTCTTCTTCATTGTAAGCAGGCAAAATGAGAAGAATTTTTGGCTTGCCAGTCATGTCATTTCCTGCAGTATTCAACATACTATTCGTTTGATTGCTCATTTGCAGCTTCACTTTCTAAATCTTCCTGAATAAGGTCGTCATAATTTAGCGCTAAATTAAGTAAGAAATACGGGTCTTGCTTAATGCGATAAATAGTCACAGCGTCATCCTGGTAATAGACGCTTGTTTCAGCCGGGTAAACCATGCATATTTTTTGCATCCAGTAATACATACGAGACATCAAGGCTGTTCTAAATTCGTAATACGCACGATGCGAGCCCATCTCAAAGCCGTATGCTGTAAGCTCATCAAAACCTTCAGATGCAAGCTCTGCAGAAACAGGTGTACGTTTTTCTTCCCAGTCGCTTCCATTAACATAGCGACCGGTATCCATGTTAGGAATTCCAGTTTCTGTATAAACAAAGATGTATTGCGTTGGTATGTAAAATTCGGTTTCTCCCTGTTCTATATTGAACAACAATTCTGTAATTTCAAAGTGATACCCAGAAAAACGAATCGTAGATAAGTCACTTACAGGGGAAATAACAGTCCACGTGTTTTGCTCATAGTTTTCAATCAAGTCCACACAAAGCGTAATGTCTGCTTCTTCTGTAACGTAACTAAACGAAATATTATCGGCATCACGCGTGTATGCGCCAGTTTCAAGGTTAGCAAATAATGCCACAAGTACACACACCGTAAGTGCGGCATCTATGCGCTCGGTCTTAAGCGGAATGTGATGAATGATTCGTGCAATTGCCTCAAACGGCACAACCACAAGCGTGATAGTCCAAAGGCCAACAAACACAACAACACGGCCAATGCTTATTATTTCTGGAAGGCCAATCATATAAACAGCAGAAAGAGCCACGCCAACCAGCCAAGAAAGTACAAAAGCCAGTACTAATTGGAACCAAAATACGGCGTCCTTTTTCCTCATAATTAGGCTTATCAAAAGCCCCAGCACACCATATATCACATCAAAGAGCAGCAGGTACGCAAAGACGGAACCCATTTCAATGGAATCTACAATATTGCTTTTTGCAAGCGTCCAAGCCACAGCATAGGCGTAAGTGTCTAAGTCATGAATATTTGCAACATTTTCATTGAACTCAACACGTTCCGGCAGTTCGCCTTCGTATTCTTCTTCATCTTCTTCAATTTCAGAAATTGCAATGTCAACGTCTGAGCTTTCAGATTCATCCGTTTCTACACCCATGATGTTTAACGCCCATGAAATTGACTGTTCAAACTGGTATCCACACAAATAGCCAACCCCAAAAGGCACTATAGATATTACGAGCGAAAGTATGGCAACTAAAACAATCTTGTGAAAAATACGTGCGCGCAACGCCGGGATGATATACACAACAGCAAAAGCAACCAGCAAAAACAGCGCAAAAATGCACACGTAAAAGTGAATATGGAATGAAAGAGCAAGCCCCGCGCCAAAAAGTATTAGGAAGAAACGGTCGTGTTCGCGCAGATAAAGCACAAGGCTCATAAAGCACACAAAGAGCGCAAAAACCGCAAATTCCATTGGCACCGAATACACCAAGCGGTTATATGTTGCAATTTGCAATAAATTAGTAGTAAGGCAAACGCCAACAGAAGCTATTGCTGCCGCACGTGACGTAACAACT
>CAZRFO010000086.1:0-6201 GCA_964599515.1 uncultured Eggerthellaceae bacterium
ATTCTTCTATAGAAGAAACCTGCGCAGAGCCTAAGGAATCAAGTATTCCGCAAACACGCTCGGAGTCGTGCTTGTTCATTTGGCAGCCAAAAGTCTGAACAAAATAAGTTGTGCCAACTAAATTATTCATAAATTAAACTTCAACTGTCTCTGTTGCATCAAAATGGATAGAACGCGTAAAGCCATGACGTGGTTCTACAGTGAAACGGATTGCAGTTCTATATTCGCCATCTATTACTATGTCAGCAAAAGACGGAATGCATGCAATTTCAATTCCAACAGGAGACAAAAATCCACGAGATATTGCGATTGCCTTTACAGCCTGATTAACGGCGCCGGCGCCAACTGATTGAATTTCAACAGGAGTGCCATCTTTAATCATTCCCGCTATTGCGCCAGCAACGGATGCTGGGTTTGATTTGGAAGATACTTTCAAGCAGCCAGATTTAGCAGCTTCCATATCTAATTCGTTTTGCATTTTTACTCACGTTCTACGTTTTAATGCTACATTAATAATACAAATTGCATTGTGTATTTTACTTGTACTTATACAAGTATTGCAAGCACAAGAGTCATTCGTGCTGAATTAGAGGAATTTCGACTACGATTTTATCTGGCTTTGTTTGAACTTTTACATCAACGTCATTTTCTAAATAGTACGACTTTGCAAGCGAAGAAAAACTTTGTGAAACACCGTCTTTAAATTCACGCAAATCATCTTCAGCTAAATATATTTTGCCTCTTTTCGAAGCAGTTCGTTTTTTTGTCGCATTAGAACCTTTGTTTGTACTTTTTACAATTAAATGGTTTTGAATTATATCAATCAAAGAATCCTGCGCCTTGAGTTCCCCGTCCATGATTCTTCTGGCGGTTCTACTTGAAATAGGAAGGCCTAAATCGCTTGCAATTTGAGCAAAACTTTGTTCGTCTGGTGCAAATGCAAGACGCTTACATAAAGGAATTTCGGACAAGTCAGATTGAAATATTCTGTCAATTTTTGACACACTCGATATACCAAATGAATATAGCGTTGTAGCTATTTCTACAGGTGAACCAACATAAACCAAAAGTGTATTTCTGTGCTCTATTGCAAATTCGCAAGCACATCTAATAAGGTTTTTAGGACCTTTTATTTTAACGGTATTGTTGCTTTCAAAATCAAAATTGGGAAAGCTAGACTGATCTGCTTTTTCTTTTAGCTTTTCAGTATCGCTTTGTACCACAATGGCACAACCTAGTCCTTTTTCAGATGTGGCAACATAGGCTTCTTGGGTATTAGTCTTAATGGAATAAAGGGCCATTCCTCTTCCATGTACTCCCCATTTGTCTATATGCGAAGAATCAAGTTTTGATGTAACACGCGGTTCAAAAATAAGCTCATGCATTTTATGAGGAACGCCTTCTCCATCATCAATAATGGTTATGCGGCGTACAGAACCAATTTTATTTAGAGCAACAAAAAGAACGCGAGCATGAGCGTCTCTGGAATTTCTTAGAAGCTCAATCAATACATCTTCTGAACAACGTATATCTTGCTCTGCTTGTCTTCTTTGCGCTTCATCTATTTTTAAACGTACAAAGCCATCTCCAAAGTCATTTTCAACTCGGAGATGGCTTTCTTTACAAATAGAATCAACGAACGTATTTAGAGAATCGCTCATTATTTTGCGTAGTCCACTGCGCGGCTTTCGCGTATAACAACAACCTTAACTTGGCCTGGATATTGCATTTCGTTTTGAATTTGTTGTGCAATGTCGTGTGCCATAACAATTGATGCAGCCTCATCAACAACGCTTGGTTCCACCATAACGCGAACTTCACGCCCAGCTTGAATTGCATAAGAACGCTCTACACCTTTGTGGGAATTTGCAATTTCCTCAAGCTTTTCAAGTCGTTTCACATATGCATCAAGCGTTTCTTTACGTGCTCCAGGACGGGCAGCGCTTACGGCATCTGCAGCTTGAATTAAAACAGCCAAAACACTGTTAGGTTCTACATCGTTGTGGTGGGCTTCAATAGCATGAACTATCTCTGGACGTTCACCAAACCTACGGGCCAAATCTGCACCAATTACTGCATGGCTACCCTCAACTTCGTGATCGACCGCTTTACCTAAGTCATGAAGCAAACCAGCACGTTTAGCGCTAACTGGGTCAAGACCAAGTTCAGATGCCATAACACCAGCAATGTATGCAACCTCTAAAGAATGGTTCAAAACGTTTTGTCCATAAGAAGTACGATAACGCAAACGACCGAGCGTTTTTATGATGTCAGGATGCAAGTCATGTATACCTGTATCATAGCTTGCTTGTTCTCCAGCCTCTTGAACACGTTGGTTAACAAAAGATTCAGCTTTTGCAAACATCTCTTCAATACGGGCTGGATGTATACGTCCATCTGCGATAAGGTTTTCCATTGTTACTCGACCAATTTCTCTACGAACAGGATCGTAACAAGAAATGGTCACACATTCTGGGGTGTCATCGATGATAAGATTTGTACCAGTAAGTTGTTCAAATGAGCGAATATTTCTTCCCTCTCGGCCAATGATACGGCCTTTCAAATCATCAGATGGAATATGGACTGTAGACACGGTATTTTCAACAGTATGTTCAGCGGCAACGCGCTGAATTGCTATTGTTAAAATTTCCCTAGAGCGTTTGTCTGCTTCAGCCTTTGTGCGAGTCTCAGCATCTCTGATAATAGCAGCTGCCTCGTGAGCAACATCATCTTTGATTGAATTAATAAGAGCAGCCTTTGCTTCTTCTTGCGTCATTCCGGAAACTTTTTGTAGTTTAACGTTAATTTCCTTTTCCGCCGCAAGTAAATCTTTTTGCTTGCGTTCCAACTGACCGTTTAACGTAGAGATTTGATGTTCACGCGCGTCAACAGATTCAATACGTTTATCAAGATTAGCCTCACGTTGAGCAACTCTATTTTCAGCCTGACGAACTTCATGCATACGTTCTTTGTTTTCGGCTTCAGCTTCTTGTTTTGCGCGAAGAGATTCCATTTCAACTTCCATTTTTGCTTCGCGCTTGATGTTTTCCGCTTCACGTTTTGCGTCTTCAAGTTTTAAATCTGCTTCAGTTTCTTTTTGCTTAATTGATGAATTTGCCACATAACGCGCAACAGCAAAACCAACAGCCAAGCCAATAACTAAAGCAACAACAGCAACAATTATTTCCATTTTTCCCTCCTTTCGTAAAGGTAGACTAAATAAAAAGACAATGTCCAGCTACAGCTGGACATGAGCATACACGTATACCAAAATGATTTGTATAAAATTATCCTATATATAAAAGCCATAAAGGCACGTATAACTCAACAGATGTATTCTACCCCAAAAATAGAACACATTAATGTAGGAATAAGACCAATATGCAGAAAATACAACTAGACCACACTGCGCACATGCGCAGTGTGGTCATAAAAGATGCCATGATTCTGTCGCAAGTAAATTAAAACTACAAATTAAAGCAAGTGCTGTATTGCAAATACGTTAAGCGTACATTAACTACTTTTACATATTAGCTGAGTTTTTCAGCATAAGCACGTGCAGCCTTAGAGCTAATATCTACACTAAACCCCTTGTTTATAAGCTTTCTAAAAGAACCATCTCTTACATTCTTGGATTGCGTTGGGTGCAGCTCAAGAAAATGTAATGCACGCTCAAATTCATCAAGCCCCAAATTAGATGAAGCCTCCTTGTAAAACGTATCAATAAATTCGCCTTCAATTCCAAGTGTTTTAAGTTGTTGCTTAATGCGTAAAATACCTTGGCCTTGGTTGAATTTATTAAAAACATACATGCGTGCGAAGCGCTCGTCATCTAAATATCCGCACTCTTTGGCGCGTGTTATTGCGGCATCTGTTTCTGGTAAAGAAAATCCAGCTTTAATGAGTTTTTCTTTAATTTGCTTTGTTGAGTAATCTCTACGCGTAACAAGTCTTGCAATTTTTTCAAATGCTTCCATGATTTATTTCTTTTTTGTTGGTTTTGCAACAGGGTTTATAGCATCTGCTTCCTCTTTTGAACGGCTGATAATTGGAATATCGTATGCCTCGCGCACCTTATTTTCAATTTCATCTCTAAGATCCGGATTCTCACGCAAGTATTCTTTAACAGCCTCTCTACCTTGCCCTAAACGTTCTTCCCCATAGTTGTACCATGCGCCACTCTTTTTACATACGCCGCATTCTACAGCCATATCTATGATGCAGCCTTCTTTTGAAAACCCTTCACCATACATCAAGTCAAATTCAGCCTGTTTAAATGGAGGAGCAACTTTGTTTTTAACAATTTTTGCCTTAACACGATTCCCAACAACTTCGCCATCTTTTTTGATGCTATCGACTCGTCTAATATCAATACGAACGCTAGAGAAAAACTTCAGAGCCCTACCACCCGTGGTTGTTTCAGGATTACCAAACATAACGCCAATCTTTTCGCGTAATTGATTGATAAAAATACACGTTGTGTTTGATTTAGAAAGCGAACCAGCAAGCTTACGCAGCGCCTGAGACATTAACCTAGCCTGCAAACCTACAGTTGTGTCACCAATTTCTCCTTCGATTTCAGCCCTTGGAACTAAGGCTGCTACCGAGTCTACAACTATTACATCTATTGCACCAGAGCGTACAAGCATGTCACAAATTTCAAGCGCTTGTTCGCCTGTGTCTGGTTGCGAAATCAAAAGCTCATCAATGTCTACGCCAAGCCGCGCTGCGTAAACAGGATCCATGGCGTGTTCTGCATCAATATAAGCAGCAATTCCACCAAGAGCTTGAGCTTCTGCTACAACCTGAAGTGCCAAAGTGGTTTTACCACTTGATTCAGGGCCAAATACTTCAATTATTCTTCCTCTTGGTACGCCACCTATTCCGAGTGCATAATCAAGCGAAAGAGCCCCAGTTGGAATCGCGTCTATAGCTAGATTAGCGTTATCGTCACCAAGCGTCATGATTGCGCCTGCGCCAAATTTAGATTGAATCTGATCTGTAGTAAGTTTTAGTAGTTTTTCTTTTTCTGCGTTCAATTTTTCTCCTTTAACATGGATGATGTTCAATTATACGAACAAATGTTTGCATGTCAATATAAAGCTTTGATAAATGCTAAAGAAATCATACGACGCACACTTAATTAAATTTTCATTGAATCTTGCGTGAAAACTTGAAATAATCGCATCAATAATCTACTGCAATTTTTGAAAAAAGTTTACAAGGAGTTTAATGCGTCTTTAACAAGATTTAAAGCGCAATATACTGTTTTTACGCGAACTTCATGCCTGCTACCACTAAATTGATATCTATATACATAAGTTTTGTTTAGCGAATATAGCGCAACGTAAACAGTTCCAACAGGTTTTCCTTCTTCTTCTCCACCAGGACCTGCAATACCTGTAACTGCAACTCCTATATTTGCACCAAATTTATTTGCAACCCCGTTTGCCATACCCGCAGCAACGCATGGGTCCACTGAACCAAAAGATTCAAGTCGGCCTTCATCTACACCCAACACATCATGTTTTGTGCTTGTAGCATACGTTATGGCACCTCCCCTATAAACGCTAGAGCTGCCAGAAACAGATGTGAGCGTAGTGCCAATCATGCCCGCTGTTAAGCTTTCCGCTGTAGATAAAGTAACATTTTTATGCGAAGCAATAGAAATAATGTCTTTAGCTAGCATATAGAGTTCTTCACTGTTAGGTAAAGCGCAATCAATCAAATTAGGAACACGTTCAACATAATCCAAACTTGGACCTTGTTCGCCTTCACCAAATAAAACAGAACCAGATTTTGCAAAGTAATCAATCATTGATACAACTGTAAGCACTAGTGAAATAATAAGGACGAACCAGTTAAAGATATGAATTTGCGTTGTTATTTGCGGGAATAAAGCAAAAAAGCAAGGTTCCATAAGAAATAGAACAATCGCAATCATTTGCGTTACGGTTTTTGCTTTGCCAGACCAACCAGCAGCTATAACAAGACCAGAAGTTGCCGCAAGCATACGAAGACCAGAAACCAGCAATTCCCTAAATAGCACTAAAAGGCAAACCCAAGCTGGCAATATAGCGTTTTCCGTAAAAGCTAAAAATGCAGCAAAAACAAGCAGCTTATCTGCTAGTGGGTCCATAAATTTACCAAAGTTTGTAACTTCGTTTCTTTTGCGAGCCAAATACCCATCAACAAAGTCTG
>CAZRFO010000087.1:0-6091 GCA_964599515.1 uncultured Eggerthellaceae bacterium
CACTATGTTGTGCGCGAACACGAAGATGTTCACGTAACAGTACTAGATAAACTTACTTACGCAGGTAATCGTGAAAATCTTGCCGGTTTGCCAGAGGAGCGCGTTAAGCTTGTTGTTGGTGACATTTGTGACACTGAATTGCTAGAACAAGTTGTCCCAGGTCATGACGCTATTGTGCATTTTGCGGCAGAAACCCACAATGACAATTCAATTGCAGACCCGCGTCCTTTTGTGCACACAAATGTTGAAGGTACGTTTTGCCTATTAGAGGCTGCGCGGAAGTACAACATTCGCTTTCACCACGTTAGTACAGATGAAGTGTATGGAGACCTTTCTTTAGATGATCCAGCACGTTTTACTGAAGATTCGCCATATAGACCATCTTCGCCATATTCATCCACAAAAGCAGCAAGTGATATGCTGGTGCGTGCGTGGGTTCGTACTTATGGTTTGCGCGCAACTATCTCTAACTGTTCTAATAACTATGGTCCTTACCAGCATGTTGAAAAATTCATTCCGCGCCAGATTACAAACATCTTGTGTGGGATACGTCCAAAGCTTTATGGTGACGGACGCAACGTGCGCGACTGGATTCACACAGAAGATCACTCTAGTGCAGTGTGGACAATACTTACGCGCGGTTCATATGGAGAAACATATCTTATTGGTGCAGATGGCGAAAAGAGCAACATTGATGTGCTTCGTGAGATACTTGCGTGCATGGGGCGAGACGTAGATGATTTTGATTGGGTGCGCGACCGTCCAGGACATGACCGCCGCTATGCTATAGATTCTTCAAAGCTTAGCCGTGAACTTGGTTGGGAACCAAAACATACAGACTTTGCTTCTGGCTTGGCTAAGACAATTGACTGGTACCGCGAAAACGAAGACTGGTGGCGTCCTACAAAGGAAGCAACAGAGGCTAAGTATAAGGCGCAAGGTCAGTAGGGAAGACGTGAATTAGGCTAACTCAAACCTGTGCGTTTGACGCGTATGCGTGAACTAAAGTTACTGCTAGTTTGTGAGTAACATGTTGTTGTTTAAACCGGCGTTTGGCGCGTATGTGCTAAAGGCGTAACGGCTAGTAAGAAAGATGTGATAAGTTGACAGCAGATATTGAATATGAAAAACAACTTGCCGTTCATGAAACTGGCATTGCTGGGTTAAAGATTTTGGACTTGTGTGTTCATGGCGATGCGCGCGGGTGGTTTAAGGAAAACTGGCAACGCGAAAAGATGACAGAACTTGGCATTCCGGATGTACATGTGGTTCAAAATAACATCTCTTTTAATGCGCAAGCTGGGGTTACGCGTGGCATTCATGCAGAGCCGTGGGATAAGTTTATATCTATTGCAACAGGTAGCGTATTTGGTGCTTGGGTGGATTTGCGCGCGGGAAGTGCCACATTTGGGAAATGCTTTACATGCACATTAGACCCTGGCAAGGCAATTTATGTTCCAAGAGGTGTTGGTAATAGTTTTCAGGCGCTAGAAGATAATACGACTTATACGTATTTAGTGAACGCGCACTGGTCTGCAGAACTAAAGAAAACATACACGTACGTTAATTTGGCGGACCCGCAACTTGCTATACAATGGCCAATTCCACTTGATAAAGCCGTTGTAAGTGAAGCAGATAAAACACACCCAATGCTAAAAGATGTTATTCCAATGGCTCCAAAACGCACGCTTGTTACTGGGTGTAATGGACAACTTGGTCATGCTATAAGGCAGCTTGCGAACGAACGCGGAATTGCAGATACCTTTGATTTTGTGGACCGTGAGCAGTTTGATATATCTAGCACTGGCGCATATGATTCCATTAACTGGGAACTTTATCAAACAGTTATTAACTGCGGCGCATATACTGCGGTTGACGCCGCAGAAACCCCAGATGGGCGCATTGATTGTTGGAAGGCTAATGCGGAAGGGCCAGCGCTTTTGGCACGCAAATGCACTGAATATGGAATTACCTTGGTACATGTGAGTTCGGATTACGTCTTTGATGGTACAAAAGAAATGTACACAGAAGAAGAGCCGTTTAGTCCGCTTGGTGTATATGGGCAAAGCAAGGCTGCTGGAGATTTATCTGTAGCTGGCACACCTAAGCACTACATTGTTAGAAGTAGCTGGGCAATAGGTGAAGGCAAAAACTTTGTTAAAACAATGTGTTTGCTTTCAGACAGCGTTGCACAAGGCAAGATTGATAAAGTTACTGTGGTAAATGACCAGTTTGGACGCCTTTCTTTTACAGACCAAATAGCTAAGGCAATCTTTTGGCTGCTTGGTTACCGTGGCAATGACATTACTCCAAGCAAACATTGCGAATACGGCACGTATAACGTGACTGGAGCTGGTGCCGTGAAGAGCTGGGCAGACATAGCCAAGATTTGCTTTAATGCAAAAAATGGCAATGAGGCGGCTGTTTTGCCTGTAGATTCCAACTATTACAGTGAACATTCCGACCATATTGTTGCAACCCGTCCACAAAACAGTGCACTAGATTTAACAAAGCTAGAAGACACGGGCTTTATTCCGCACAATTGGGAAGAAGAACTCAAAGACTACATTTCTAACATGGCAAATAAAGAGTTGGGTTTGGAGTCTTAATATGACAAAAAAAGTGATGCTTGTTTTTGGCACTCGCCCAGAGGCAATCAAGATGTGCCCACTTGTAAATGAACTTAAAACACGGCACGCAGAATTTGAAACAGTAGTTGTAGTAACTGGTCAACATCGCGAAATGCTTGACCAAGTTTTAGGCGCGTTTAACGTTGTGCCGGAATATGACTTAAGCATCATGAAACCGCAGCAGACTTTGTTTGATATTACATGCGATGTGCTTTTAAGCATTAAGGAAGTGCTTGAAAAAGAAAAGCCAGATGTTGTGCTTGTGCACGGTGACACAACTACTTCTTTTGCTGCAGCACTAGCTTGCTTTTACCTCCAAATTCCAGTTGGGCATGTAGAAGCAGGCTTGCGCACACGCAACATTTATAGCCCATGGCCAGAAGAATTTAACCGCCAGGCAGTAGATATTATTTCTGAATACTATTTTGCTCCAACAGAAACAAGTAAACAAAACTTGATTGATGAAGGCAAGCAGGAAAATAAAATCTGGGTGACTGGCAATACTGGAATAGATGCTCTTCGCACTACAGTTAAAAGCGACTATTCGCATGAAGAATTGGATTGGGCGGCCGGAAGTAGGCTGATTCTAATAACAGCACACCGCCGTGAAAATTTGGGCGAACCAATGCATCAGATGTTTCGCGCTATTAGACGCGTGATGGAAGAGCATCCAGATACTAAGGCAATTTATCCAATACATTTGAATCCGAAAGTCCGCGAAGAAGCCTATGCGGAACTTGCTGGTTTTGACCGTTTGCATATTATTGAACCTTTGGGAGTACTTGACTTTCATAATTTCATTGCTGCAAGCTATTTGGTGCTTACAGATTCTGGTGGTATTCAAGAAGAAGCGCCAAGTTTAGGTAAACCGGTGCTTGTTATGCGTAATACCACAGAGAGGCCAGAAGGCGTTTTGGCTGGTACGTTGAAGCTTGTTGGGACAAGCGAAAGCGCAATTTATGAGGAGTTTAGTCGTCTGCTTTCCGATGAAGAAGAATACAAAGCAATGTCGCAGGCATCAAACCCGTATGGAGACGGCTTTGCTAGCAAGAGAATAGCTGACGTTCTTTCGGATTAATAGATGTCTTCGCATAGTCTTGCGCGTGTTTGCGTGGTTGTTTATGTATGCTGGCGACCGTGCGCTTCTGCGTCTGCGTGCTTCTGCGTGAACCTGTGTGCGCTTGCACGTTTGCGCACGTTGCTTATTGATTTTCGCTTTTTTCTGCAGTGGCTTTGTTGAGTTCCTTGAATTCTTTTGCCATGAAATCTCGGCGATTAAATGCAAGCTTGAAGCATCTAACAACCCAAATTGCAGGATAGAGCCACCTGTGCTTTCGTAATATTGGATACCATTCGCTTGTTTTTTCAATTGAAGGAAAGATTCTAGACATAATGTAGTTGCGTTTTGCTTTTGCAACTGCCTTTTTATCTCCTTCATTTATGTCTTTAAGTTTACCGGCTATAATGCGTTCTATATTTCCATCAACCCCAGCATAAGCAACTCTCCAAAAAAGCGCTTCTTCCTCTTTTGTTAGTTTTGCATCCGCTACATTAGTTGGCTTTTGAAGCAGTTTTAAAGCGCACGCTTTAAGCATTGCTGATTCACCTGCAACACACAGAGTGTTGAGTTCTTGTTCTATATATTTCCAGTTAAGCTGCGAATTGTAGTTTTGTATATATAGATAAATATCTACAAGGGTTCTAAGGCCTGCGCTGTTTCCGCGCAAGTGCTTGACAGAATGAGTCAAAAGGTAAATGTAGAAATCTTCATTTGTAAAGGCAAGTTCGTATTCATTATTTTCGCAAGGAATAAGGCGGCTTCTAACATCTTTGTAATAGTGTTCTTCGCCTTTTGCGCCTGCGCCAATAAATAATTTGCGATGCGGCTCAAAATACAAAAACGGAGGCTTTGTATAGTGATCATCTGCGCCAATGTTAAACGATTCGCATTTGTACCCTTTTTCTATCATGTAATCACGAAGTGCAACATCGTTTCCGTTGTCTGCATCGTAGAGAAAATCGTTATCAAACATTTGTCGTAGGCCAAGATTTGGATACAACTGTGCAATCACGCACCCCTTTAGGGGCATGTGCCAAATTTTTTGGTTTGTGAGCCAGTTGAATATTTTCTTGCGTTCAGCCTCGTAGCTTAAATTTACGCGAAGCATTCTGGCGTTTGCGTTGTCCCAAAACACATGAATTTCTTTTTTTGTTTCTTCGTCTTCGCAAGACAAAATAAATGCGTATTCTGAACAACTTTCTAGCATATGCTCTTTTGCTGCAGTTCTGAAATCTTCGTTACATTGAAGAGTTTGCAGGTCTTTGCTAAGTGGCACATTGTTTATTGCGCACGAGACTACTTGCATAAGTTTGTCGTAATATGTTTTATCTATTGATGACATATTTTCCTTAACTGCTAAGCAAAGTTTTGCTGGCCGTTTTGTGGTTTGCGAGCTTCATTAACAACTTATGCGTTTGCCTAGTAGGTTTTACTTTTCTTTAGAGCTGTTTGTTGCATGAAAACGTGCTCATGAAGCTTTTCCAAGCAACGCAAACTATAGCGCAATGGAAATAAAAAGTTTGGCGGAAATAGACCATTGCACAGATGCTACAGACGTTTAACTGCGCTAAACTGTTTGGCGATATATTTGGGAAGGCTCAAATGACGAATTCTGCCAAAAATAACAAGAAAAAAAACGTGCAAGAAAATGCACCGAGCAAGCCTGGCGGGCGCTGGCAAGGAAATGCGCAGCGCAAATCGGACGCACGTGAGCATGGCTCACATGTGCGTGGTGCACAGGCGTACAAGCCGGGCACACGTGAACAGCATGCACCTACGCAAAACGCGCGTGTTTACCCTAGGAGTGCGTTTTTGCCTGTGTCTCAAGATGATATGCGTGAACGAGGTTGGGAAGAGCTTGACTTTGTTTATGTGATTGGCGACGCCTACGTAGACCACCCATCTTTTGGACCTGCTATTATTTCGCGAACATTAGAAGCGCACGGCTACCGTGTTGGTATTATTGCTCAGCCAGACTGGAAAGATAAAAACAGCATTGCGTGTCTTGGAACACCACGCCTTGGATTTTTGGTTTCATCTGGGAATATGGATTCTATGGTGAACCATTTTACGGTTGCAAAGAAGCACCGTTCTAAGGATGCATATTCTCCAGGTGGGAAGATGGGGCTTCGCCCAAATAGATCTGCAATTGTTTACTGCAACCTAATTCGCAGTCAATTCAAAGAAAGCCCAATCATAGTTGGCGGGATTGAGGCAAGCCTTCGCCGCTTTGCGCATTATGACTATTGGTCAGATTCTGTGCGTCGTTCGCTTCTGCTGGATAGCGGCGCAAACCTTATTTCGTATGGAATGGGAGAGCGTTCCATCGTAGAAATTGCGGATGCACTTGCATCGGGGCTTTCCATTGAAGATGTCACATTTATTGATGGCACAACTTACA
>CAZRFO010000088.1:0-4854 GCA_964599515.1 uncultured Eggerthellaceae bacterium
GTGGAATAAAGCACAACGCCTCCAGGCTTTACAATTTCTAGTGCTTTAGAAAGCAGTGCTGCTTGTTTTTTGCAAGAATCTTTCACAAGCGCTTCCGAAAAACGCTTATTTAGTTTTGGGTCATTTGTATTTAATGTGCCAGAGCCGGAACAAGGTGCGTCCAAAAGCACGCGGTCAAAAGAGAAAAACTCATCAAGACGTCTTGCATCTTGACGCATAACAGTAACGTTTTCTGCACCTTGTTTTTGCAAGTTGAATTCAAGCTTGTCTGCGCGAATGGCGTTTTGCTCGCACGCCGCAATATGAACGCTGCCGTGCGTAAGCGCTGCTATTTGTGTTGTTTTTCCTCCAGGAGCAGCACACATGTCTAACACTTCAAGGCCAGGTTTAAGGCGCAAGTGAAGCGGTGGCAACATGGAAGAAAGACTTTGCACGTAAATGAGTCCATCTTTGATGAGTGAACTTTCCCAAAGCTTTGATTGAGGTTTTGTAGCGGCGCAGATAGTGTTTTCAGCTGCTGAATTATCGTCTGTTGTGTTGGCAGCGCAGCTGGCTAGTTCAGGTGCGTAAGTTTCTTCTACTAATACAAATGCATCTTCATACCAAGGCACTCTGAAAAATGAAAAGCCATCGCGCTCAAGCTTCGCTTCAACGTCTACACGTGATGTTTTCAATGTGTTAGCGCGAAAAGTGGTTGGGCGTTTTTGTTCCAGCCCGTGCAATATACGCTCAACATCGTTGCTTTCATAAGTGTTACGTAACTCGGTTTCAAAAAATGCAGGAAGTCCCATGTGGATGTCTTTCTTATTTTGTTTAGCTTGCTGCTTGTTAATGCTATTTTACAAGCGAAGAATACAATTCTGGGCGTCTGTGCTCAAAGCATGGTATTGCTTTTCGAGCGTTTTCAACCTTTTCAATGTCAATTTCTGCAAAGAGTAGTTCTTCGCCTTCTCCTGCTTGTGCGATAACTTCACCAAAAGGGTCTACCACTGTAGATCGTCCTATGCAGTTAGTATCTGGTCTGTCGCATCCCACAATAAAAAACTCATTTTCTATAGCACGAGCACAAAGAAGCGTATTCCAGTGATGCACCTTATTAGGTCCCGCAAACCAAGCAAAGTTATAAATTAGCAGGTCACAGCCATTCAAAGCAGCAGTACGCGCATGTTCTGGGAAACGCACATCGTAACAAATGCCCAGACCAAGTGTACAAAACGGCGTTTTAATTGGCGTGAAAAGCTCATTGCCTTCGCTTACTTTTTTATGCTCATCTGTATTGTAAGCTGCATAAAGATGTGTTTTGTGATAACTTCCTTGGATGTTTCCTTCGTTGTCTACAACAACAATAGTGTTGTAAGGCTTCGCTTGTTGTGCTTGCGGAGCGCTAGTTGATGACTCGCCTGAAGTTCCATCAAAGGCGCTATCAGTGTTCTTCTCGTTCACTGAATACACAATCCACAAGCCGGTTTCGCGTGCGATTGAATTCATAGCGTTTGCGAATTCGCCATCTAGCGTTTGTGCTAGCGCGGAATATTCTTCCGGCGTTTTTTCAAACGGCGTCATCATGAATTCTGGGAACACCAGCATTTGCGCTTCTTCATTGGCAGCACGTTGCGCCCATTTACGTGCGGACGTTATAACATCTCCATCTGCCGGGTGAGCCATTTGTGCAAGTGCAAGTTTAAACATATATAAATCCTTTTCTGTTTCACTTTTATCAATATGCTGTTTTGAAAAGCAGCGCACTTTGTTAGTGTACAGCGTAATGTGCAGCGCTTATTTGTTTGTGCCAAAAAGTCTGGAACTATTGCCGCGCCTTATGCCTAAATCAAAAACCTGTGGTTCAAATGCAAAAAGTTCCTTTAGGCTTAATTTATTATCTACATGTATAGCCCGCGAAATACAAACATTTTCGCAAAGATGGCACCCAACGCATTTTGATGGACTAAATTCAAGCACATATGGCACGTCTTTTTCTTGTTTCTTGTTGATGTGAGATGACGTTTTATTTTTGTCGGCTTCGCTTTCAGCATCTTCTGGTTTAACAATTGCGCCAGTTGGGCAAAACGTTACACACATACTACACGCTCTGCATTTTGAAGCCTCTATGCTTACGACGCCAAAAAATTTGGATTCAAAGGTAGTTTCATCTTCAACGCGTCCGGATTCTTCTGCAAAAGAAAAAAGCGTATCCAGAATGCGTTCGTGGCGTTTAGATTCAATTTGCGGAATTACACCTTTGTCGTTTACTTTTAGGTTGGAAATTACAGATTTCGCAACATTGTTTTTTTCGCCAAGTTTTTGCTTTATGGTAGTTTTTGCCAAGCGTGAACCAGTCTTTATAGTGTTAGAGCCAAGGCTAGAGAAAAAGAGCCTTCTGTCTTGGGCAAAATATTCTTCATCGCTCATGGTTTCAATATCTTGCGGGAACCCTGTCTGTTTTGTGATTCTGACGGGCGCGTCTACTAGCTCAAACGCATGGTTGCATGTATTAACGCATTCGTTTATGGAAGATATTCGTTTACGGTATTTGCATGTGGAACAATTTCCGTCAATAAGAGTTATTTCAGATGGTCTGCGAGAAGCAAGTAAAAGCAAACTTGCTTCATCTACGCGTGAAAGGCATGGCACTTGGACAAACTTTTGCGTGTCTGCGTGGTTAAGTGTTGCTACACGCGCACATGCAATGTATATTTTGCCTTCTGTATTTTCGGACGTTATTTCAAGTCCTTGCATTAGTTCTTCATCGCTTGGATTCTTCGCAATTAGTGCATTTGTTGGACAAACTCTAGAACAAATCCCACACGCAACGCATTCGGTATGGTTGATACTTATCTTGTTTGCGCCAACCGTAATAGCGTTTGCTGGACAAACTTCAACACATTTCTTGCAACGCGCATTTCTGTTTCTAACCGCAACGCAGCGCTTTTCATTTATGTCTACGTGCTGTTCTACAAGCGCTTCGCTAAGTTCAACTATGTCTTGTAAGTTTGCCATGCTATTCTTTCGGTTGATTGCGCCTTCGCGTTTGCGTTTTTAGCAGCCCGAGTGCTTTCTGTTTGCCACACCTTCGCCTTTGCGTGCAGGTACAAAGTTTGGGTCCCAACCTTCAATGTTTTCAAGTTCGCCAGTAAAGTCTTCTTCTAGCAGCATGTCTTCTAGGCGGGCAAGGTCTTCTGGTGTGTTGGCATTCACAAAACAGCCGCCCATTGGCTCTGCTTCAAGCACTTTTGCTTGCGAAAACGGCACAACCTTAATAGCGTCAAAAAATGCCTGCGCGCGGCGTTCTCCGCGGGCTAGCGCTTCTTCAATAACTGGCAAGCACGTGCTTTTCCTATATACCGCGTGAAACGGCTCAAAGCCGTGCTTATTTGTAGGTACAACTGCATCCGCTCCAGTTTCCATAGCCTCTAGAGTTTCTGCAATTATTAAGGCGGCGCTGGCTAAAACCATGTCGCATGCAACAACTGCAACGTATTCGTCTTCTGAAGCCTTGATTGCAGTGTAAAGACCTGGTAGTGCGCCTCTTTCTTCGCATTCATCTGGTACTAATGTAAGCGAAAGTTCCGGATACATCCTATGCAAAAATTGCAGTTGCGGGCCTTCGTTGGTTGTGATAATCAGATTGTCTGCAGAAGGGCTTACGCGGTCAATGAGTCTGCAGATCATTGGTCTGTTTCCAAATGGAACGCACGCTTTGCTGCGGCCCATTCGTCTGCTTTCTCCTCCTGCTTGGATGACAACGCTTATGTGAGGGCGAGTGTAGTGTTCTTGGACAAAATTGGCTATTGCACAAATGTCGTCAATGTCAAAAACTGGGATGTTGTAAATAGCGGCAGCTTGCGCAACTTCAGGGATGTTACTTGCTATTGCCACGGTTTCTGTGCTTGGAAGCTTTGACTCAACGTTAAGGTAATCAATTGCTTGCGTGCTTTCCTGGCTTGTGAGTTCTTCAACGCTTTTGCCAGTTTCTAGAGCCTTTTCAATTAGCGCTTTTGTTTTTGCTTCATCTTCAAGTGGAAGCCCGCGCAAAAGCTGCGTGAAGTCTGTAGTTAGCGGAAGCCCACGCTTGGCACCTTCAACAAAAGCATATGCAACGCGTTCATCTGCCTGATTGCCAGCGCGCATGATTTCAATTGTAGGCAAGCCGCTTTTGCGGTACCCCTCAACAATAATGACGTCGTGGTTTGGCATGCTTTTTACGATGCTTGCGCAGTCTACCTCTTCGTCAAGACTTTTAATGCGCGCCATTAAGGAAGGCGAAGCAATTACTGTTTCGCTTGCGCCTGCTGCGCGGTGTCTGTACGAGTCTTTGCCTGGGTAATCTATGTCAAACGAGCTATGATGATGGTGCTTCACGCTTCCAACGTCAAAGCCGCGCGAAACAAGTTCTGCTATGAGCTTTTCAATGAGTGTTGTTTTGCCTGAATTATGTCTACCAACAATGGAAATTGCTGGGCTTGGTATATTCATGGCGCCCCCTCGCTAGTATATATTTGCGCACTCTGGTTTGTTTAGGTAATACAAACGCGCGTAGTCGGTCAACAATAGTCAATAAGCAACACAATTGTACACATATGTAGCCGTGCTGTATCTTTTGTAAACAAACATTATACCAAGTTGATGAAATAATTTTAGAAAAGTGTAAAAGCGCGCCGTTGTTTATTAATTGACAGGTAGAAATTAAGGCTCAATTTTGGAAAAAATTGGCGAATGTGACAGCGTGGCTAACGTTGCTAGCGAATGTGGCAGCGTGGCTAACGTTGCTTGCGAATGCGGCAGTGTGACTAATGCTGTTGGCGAATGCGGCAGTGTGACTAATGCTGTTGGCGAATGTGACACATGTGAGACTTG
>CAZRFO010000088.1:4954-6045 GCA_964599515.1 uncultured Eggerthellaceae bacterium
GCGAATGCGGCAGTGTGACTAATGCTGTTGGCGAATGTGACACATGTGAGACTTGTTTTTTGAATGCGTAAAGCTAACCGAAAACGGGGAAATATGCCGCGATTGAGATCTTGTCTTCTCTTTAGCACGCTAGAGTGGTATAGTGCACAAACGTACTTTAGCACGCTAAAGTGAACATCGTTAATGAGAACTTATTAATTTATGTGTGTGGTTCAGACCGGACGAAAGGAAGAGGAATGAAGAAAAAGACACTTGCACTTGTAGCTGCAGTTGCTGCATTTGCATTTAGTGCTGCTGTTTTTGCGGGATGTTCGTCAAATAGTTCAAGCTCCGAAAGCTCAAGCGATGCAACAGACGCTAAAACAGAAGAGGCTACAAAATTTGTTGTTGGTTTTGACGCGGAATATCCGCCATACGGCTTTATTGCAGATGATGGCTCATATACCGGCTTTGACTTAGATCTTGCAGCAGAAGTTTGCGAACGCAATGGTTGGACTTTTGAAGCTCAGCCAATTGACTGGGATGCAAAGGATGCTCTAATTGACGCCGGTACAATTACTTGCATTTGGAATGGCTTTACTATGGAAGGTCGCGAAGATTCCTACGCATTTAGCGAGCCATACATGGAAAATGGCCAGGTAATTCTTGTTAAAGCAGACTCTGGAATTTCCAAAGAAGCAGACCTTGCTGGCAAAACAGTTCTCACCCAGGCAGACTCTGCTGCTCTTGAAGCACTCGAAGGCGACTACGCAGATCTTGCTGCCACATTTGCTGGTGGCGCAGTAAATCAAATTGCAGATTACACCAATGCTTTGATGCAACTTGAATCTGGCGCAGTGGATGCACTTGCTTGCGACTATTCCATTGCAATGAACGCTATTGCTCAAAACCCAGATGCATACAAGATTGCCATTACGCTTACATCTGAACACTATGCAGTTGGCTTTAAGCTAGACAACCAAGCAATGGCAGACCAAGTAACGGCAACCTTAGAAGAAATGGTTGAGGACGGCACAGTTACTAAGCTCATCGACAAATACGCAGATCAAGGCATTGATGCTGCTAACTGGTGCTTAGGCAAACTTGCGTAA
>CAZRFO010000089.1:0-6032 GCA_964599515.1 uncultured Eggerthellaceae bacterium
ACATTATTTTTATATCACGAAAATTCAAGCACAGGACTATGAGTGAATATACCTTACCGCCATTGCCTTGGTGAATCCTTCAGAACGATGTGTTTGCTCAGTGTACAGGCATAATGCTGAGGTGATTTAAACTCCAAGGGAGTTTTTGAGTTGGCCGCAAGCACCTTGAATATCTTTGCCACGTGAGTTTCTCATTGTAGTTTCAACGCCGCTAGCTTTAAGCGTGTGAATCCATGAATTAATTGTTTCTTGTGAACTTGGTTTAAGAGGAGAACCAGCGGTTGGGTTAACAGGAAGTAAATTGATATGGCAAAGCAAACCAGAGCAGTAATCAACCAATGCATCAAGATCGCGCTGTGTGTCGTTAAAGTCTTTAATCATGATGTATTCGAACGTAACGCGCCTGTTTGTTTTTTCAATGTAAGACGCAAGCGCTGCTTTCAATTCAACAAGTGGCATATTAGAAACACGCGGCATAATATCGTTTCGTAAATTTTGTCTAGCGGAATGTAAAGAGATAGCCAATGTAAATTGTTCGGGCTCTTCCGCAAAACGAATAATGCCTGGAATAATTCCGCAGCTTGAAACAGTTATATGTCTTGCGCCAATAGCAATGCCGTTCTTGTCATTCAAAATATGCAGCGCGCTAAGAACGTTTTCGTAGTTAAGAAAAGGCTCGCCCTGACCCATTGCTACTAGATTTGAAACTCTCATTCCAAAATCTTCTTGGATGAGCAAAACTTGGTCCACCATTTCTCCTGCGGAAAGGTTTCTTGTGAAACCTTCCTTGCCGGTGGCGCAAAATGCACATTCCATTGCGCAGCCAACTTGTGTAGAAAAACAAACAGTAAGGTGATTGCTGTCTGTAAGGGAAGGCATTCCTACAGCTTCTACAAGTTGCCCGTCGTGCAATTTAAAAATATACTTACGTGTTCCATCTTCAGAAACTGCACGATGATATATGCTTGGCGTGAAAATTGGGTAATTTTGCGATAGTTGCGTACGCATCGCCTTAGGCAAATTATTCATTTCTGAATAATCCTTAACGTGATGTATCCAAAGCCATTCATAAAGTTGCTTCGCACGAAACGCAGGAAGCCCAAGGTCTTTCATCAAAGCCTGCAAGCCGGCAAAATCGTAATCTTTAATAAATGCAATCATGAGTTTGTTATCTCCGTAGAACCAAGACTATATTAAATATTCGAAAATCTAAAATCTAAGACATTGCGCTACATTATAATAAGCCACTGTGCAAACAAAGCCTGCGTAGGCAAAATTCGGACAGCAAAACATGGCAAACAAAATCAAAGGCGAAGTTAAAATGCAAACAATTCAAGAACGCGTCCATTCAATTGCGGTTTTATGTGGTGGTTCTAGCAGCGAACGTTCAGTTTCCATTAACTCTGGGCTAGGTGCAAAAGAGGCACTTTTAGAAGCTGGTTTTGAGGCCACATTGCTTGACCCTGCCAAGAAAGAAGACCTGCTTGAACTAATAAATGGCACATATGACCTGGCGTTTTTGTGCTTGCATGGTCGTGGTGGCGAAGACGGATGCATCCAAGGTTTTTTGGATACAATTGGCATGCCATATACTGGGTCTGACGTAGAGTCAAGCGCCCTTGCCATGAATAAAGCTCTGTCAAAACAGGTGTATTTGGCAGCGGGCATACCAACACCTGCGTCTATTGCGCTTAAGTTAAATGAGAACTATGATGCGCGCGAAATTGTTAATCAGATAGGCGAGCATTGCGTTGTAAAAGCAAGTGGCGAAGGCAGCAGTGTTGGTGTTTATCTTGTAGAAGATGCTGAAACGCTTAATGCTGTTATAGCGCAGGCGTTTGAATACGATACAACGGTTCTTGTAGAACAATTTGTAGCGGGGGCGGAATATACCTGTGCAGTTATAGGAAACAGTGAGCTTGAAGCACTGCCAATCATCCAAATTATTCCACAAGATGAATTCTATGATTATGAGTCAAAGTATGCACCTGGTGGCTCAAAACACATATGCCCGGCGCCTCTTGATGCCGCGCTTGCAAAAGAAATTCAAGAAATTGCTAAAGCGGCGCACATTGCACTTGGGTGTAAAGGTGTTTCACGCACAGATTTTATAGTAGATGAAAATGGTAAGCCGTGGGTGCTAGAAACAAATACGCTTCCTGGCATGACAAAAACGTCTCTTTTGCCTGATGCAGCGCGCGCGCAAGGCTACACATTCGCGCAGCTTTGCACAAAGCTTGTAGAATTTGCGCTTGAATAACCAGTAGCTAATGCGCACACGCGCAAAACTTAAAACAAATGAAAGACAAAATGGGCAAGTAGCGCAACGATACCAAAAATTACAACGGCATCAAAAACAACGCTCACAAAAAAACAACCACGATTACCTTTGCGCCCGTCTTCTATGAGTTTTTCTTTTGCAGAAAGCTTATCTTTTAAGATAACTTCCTTTTTGTTTAGCTTAGGCTTTGGTGCGCGTTGCGTTGGTTTCCAGTTACCGTTTGACTTTATTACCTGGTTAATTCCTTGTGTCCCAAGGTCTATGTTTGGTCGAATGCCTTCTTGAAGCATCGTCTTTACGTTTGTTGCAAAAACATCAAATGCATCGTTGTTTCGCGCATCGTTACACAGAAGCAAAACTTCGCCCCAATAATCAATTCCATCTTGCCCTTGAGCAGCCACAACTAATGAAAGCACCATGCGAATTGTCCATCCGCGGGCAGAAAGAACCTGCAAATGACTGGTTTCTTCGGGCGCAAGTTTGCCAATGCGTTTTCCAAACTTATTAGAAAGAATTACGCAATCGTTGCCTTTTTCGTCTTGTTCAAAGGCAAAAGAAAGTTCGTCTCCCACAAGATTGTCCGCGCCTGTAAGAAGCGCTCCCTCAGAGTTTGAGTTTGTTGTGAAACGAATATATGTTCCATAGAAGGTGTCGTCTACCATTTTTGACCTCTCGAAATAAATATATTTTCAAATTTCATTTGTACGGAACCATAATAGATGATACGCTGTAATTTATGAAAAAATTAGACGCTTCTGTGCCACAGGCACTCAAAACATACATAAGTGAAGGTACGCCAGAGCGTGTTGCGCTTCGTTATGCGCAACTTAAAGAGCAGGCGCAAAAAAGTAGCTTTGGGCCATTTGACAACAATTTGGTTGTTGTAGACACAGAAGCTACTGGACTTTCGCACAGCAAAGACGAGCTTATTCAAATAGCGGCAGCACGTGTAGAAAATGGCGAAATTTCAGATTGGTTTGTGACTTTTGTAAATCCTGGCAAGCCAATTCCAGAAGAAATTACGCACCTTACTCATATTGAAGATGAGCATGTGAAAGACGCGCCAAG
The DNA here is from genome assembly GCA_964599515.1 of uncultured Eggerthellaceae bacterium. Lineage (GTDB taxonomy): Bacteria > Actinomycetota > Coriobacteriia > Coriobacteriales > Eggerthellaceae > CAKUOV01. Next base: position 3,350 of record CAZRFO010000089.1, read on the forward strand.
CCCAGATGAGGCGCTTGCTTTGCTAGTAGATTTTGTAGGCGACGCCATAGTTGTTGCGCACAACGTAGACTTTGACAAAACGTTTGTAACTGCGCATCCAAATGGATACCCACTTCTTGAAAACATCTGGGTTGATTCGCTTGATTTAGCGCGCATCACATTGCCGCGTCTTACATCTCATCGCTTAATTGACCTAGTGCGCGCGTTTGATGCCCCAATTTCTACTCATAGGGCGGACGCAGATGTAGAAGCAACATGTGCGGTTTTGCGAATTTTGCTTGCGGCAGTAGAGGCCATGCCTGAAAAACTAGTTTCTGCAATTGCAAGCATGGCTAGCGTAAAAGAATGGGGAACCAGCGCGGTTTTTAAGTACTTCGCGCAAGGAAAGCCACAAGACGAAAGTGCGTTTGTAGATGAAATGCTACAGGAGCTCTGCGGATTTTCTTTCGCGCCAGCTACAAATGAAGAGCCGGCTTATAAGACGCTTTTGCTTAGGGAGCTTCGCTATAGGGCACCTTTGGTTGAACACAAAAAATGTGACGCTGCAGCTATTGCGCAAGACGAAAACGCATCTTTTGAGATTCCAGATACCCAAAAGATAAAAGAGGCATTCACGCAAGATGGTCTTATTGGTGGTCTTTATGCTGGTTTTGAAGCGCGCGAGCCGCAAGTGCAAATGGCATGCGCTGTTGCAGATGCGTACAGGAAATCTGAAAATCTTGTAGTGGAAGCTGGCACAGGCGTTGGCAAGTCTATGGCATATTTGCTTCCGTCTGCGCTGCTTGCAAAAACTAACAACATAAGTGTTGGCATTGCCACAAAAACAAATGCCCTGCTAGACCAGCTTGTTTACCATGAACTGCCAGCTCTTTCTAACGCCTTAGGCGGCTTGCGATATGCTCCACTTAAGGGGTGTTCTCATTATCCATGTTTGCGAAAAATTCAAAGCATTTTACATGCGGGCGCATTTATGAAGTCTGTTCAAACAACGAAAGGCGCCTCATCAAAAGGGCCAGGTGCAAATAACGAACAATGTTGCGCGGCGGCACTTTCTTCGCTTCTTTCATACATTGAACAAAGCGACTACGATGACATGGATGCGCTCAAAATTGATTATAGGTTGCTTCCTAGGTGGTCTATTTCTTCTACAAGCCAAGAATGCATGAAGAAAAAGTGCCCGTTTTACGGAAGCAAATGTTTTGTACACGGTGCGCGCGCAAATGCTGAAAACGCAGACATTATAGTTACTAATCACAGCTTGCTTTTCTGCAACGCAGCAGCCGACGGTTCTCTTTTACCACCTGTGCGTTATTGGGTGGTTGACGAAGCTCACGGGGCAGAAGCGGAAGCGCGCAGAGCGTTTTCAAAGCAACTTTCTTCTGAAGAAATTAACGCTTTAGCTGCACGAGTTTCTTCGGAAGATTCCACTAAAAACGTATTTGACAAGCTGTGGCGCCATTTTGTTTCCCGTGAAACAAAAACGGACGACAACCTAATTGCTTCACTGTGCGGAAAGGCGCAACTAGAAGGAAATGTGTTTTCTTTGGCGGCGCAGGCGTACACAAAAAAGGTCAAAGAACTGCTCTTTTTTGATACAGAAAGTTCCAAAGGCTATGAGTTTGTAGACATTTGGATAAATGAAATTGTTCGCAATGGTCAAATTTTCCAAGATCTTGCGCAAAAGGCAAAAGACATGGCAACGGCGGCAGAAAAGCTTATTGCTGCATGCAGGGATTTGTCTAATGCAGCAGATGAATATACCTCTATTGAAAGCGACCAGCGGGAAGTTGCCGTGACGGCTCTTTTGCTTAAAGACATTTATGATGCCGCAGAAACCATTTTCATAAACCCAAGCGAAGCTTATGCGTATAGCGCAACGCTTTCACACAAAAAAGACCGCCTAAATGATGTGATTTCTGCGCTTCCATTCAATGTTGGTTCAATTTTGGAAGAAAACTTTTATGAGCTAACGCATTCCGTGATTTATTCTAGTGCTACGCTTGCGGTTGGAAATACATATACAGAGTATGACTTCAAGGCATTTGAGGAAGCCCTTGGGATAAACGAAAGCGAAGCATCCACGGCTCAAAGTTTGCGCTTAGACTCAAGCTATGACTTTGAACAAAACATGACAATTTTTGTTCCAAGCGATATGCCAGAGCCCAACAATAAAAATTACCTTCCGCAGCTTAGCGAATTTTTAGTTGATCTTCACATGGCGCAGCATGGCTCAATTCTTACGCTCTTTACCAACAGGCGTGAAATGGAAGCGTGCTATGATGAAGTTCATCCAAAGTTAAAGGAACAAGATTTACAGTTGCTTTGCCAAAAAAAGAATTCTTCTATAAAGGCTTTGCGAGATGAATTTGTAAACGATGAGGCACTTTCGCTTTTTGCTCTAAAGAGTTTTTGGGAAGGCTTTGATGCTCCGGGTGCAACGCTGCGTGGTGTAGTCATTTCAAAACTGCCGTTTGCAAAACCATCAGACCCGCTATCTATGGAGAGGGCATCGCGCAGCCAAGATGCGTGGATGCGCTACGTACTGCCAGCAGCAGTGATAGACACAAAACAGGCTGCTGGGCGCCTTATTCGCGCAGAAGCAGACAAAGGAATTTTGGTTTTGGCGGACCACAGATTGCTGTCAAAATCGTACGGAAAAACATTTTTAAACTCAATGCCAAGC
>CAZRFO010000090.1:0-5945 GCA_964599515.1 uncultured Eggerthellaceae bacterium
CTTCATCAATGATGCCGCCAATCCATTCGTAGCGTTCATTAATGATTGCGCTTTCTGATGTGTCATCGCAAGCTGTTTCTATAGCTTTTTGCTGGCTTGAAACATCTGGAATACCATCAATGCCTTCACCAATTTTTTCATCGCCTTCAAGAAGTTTTACAGCATAGAAACGACGAACAGCTGGGTCAATTGTTGAAGGAAGTTTGACAGCTACCTCTTCAATAGCAGATTCGATTTCTTGAGAGAATTTCATGCCACTTGGAGCAGCTTTACCAGAAATATCTGACATTGCAGAAAGTAATTCGTCAATGCCTTCGCCTTTTAATGCAGAAATTTCTACAACTTGGGCAGCTTCAAGCTTTTCACGAAGTGCGTCAATATTGATTGTATCGCCGTTTTTGCGCACAACGTCCATCATGTTGACAGCAACAAGAACAGGAAGACCAAGCTCTAAAAGCTGTGTGGTCAAGTACAAGTTGCGCTCTAAGTTAGAACCGTCAATGATGTTAATAATTGCATCTGGGCGCTCATCAATAATAAATTTACGTGCTACGACTTCTTCAAGTGTATATGGAGAAAGAGAGTAGATACCTGGAAGGTCAACAATTTGATAGTCTTTGTTGGCTTTGCAGGCGCCTTCTTTCTTTTCCACAGTAACGCCTGGCCAGTTACCAACACGTTGGTTGGAGCCTGTTAAAGCGTTGAAGAGAGTCGTTTTGCCGCAGTTAGGATTGCCAGCTAATGCGAATCTCATGTTAATTCCTTTCGTTTGTTAAATAAAAAATTGTTAGTAAAGGCTAACTTGTGTTCTTAAAAAATGCCGCTTTGGCGGCCTGTACGCTTTATGTGTCTCATAAAACTTTGCCTGTTTTATGCTTCTGCACGAAAAAACGCTAATAAAATAAGCGGAAGCGTATGTATTTGTGAGTTACTTTGCCTACTCAACTTCTACCATAGTAGCGTCTTCTTTGCGGAGAGTGAGTTCATAACCACGAACTGTTACCTCTACGGGATCACCTAATGGTGCAACTTTACGAACATAAATTGTGCAGCCTTTGGTAATGCCCATATCCATAATGCGGCGCTTAATTCCACCTTCGCCGTGAATCTTTACAGCTTTGACGGTTTCGCCACTTTGAACATCGCGTAATGTCTTCATGGAGCCTCCTTTCGATTTCTCGATAGTTAAAAAAGCTAACAAATGCATTAATGAAAGATGAATTCGAATACGTTTCTGCACTTCACTGTCTTTGTTGTATCCACAAAAAAACGCACAAAATCGCGTCAGCCATGAAAGCTATCAAATAAAATTTGATAGATACAACAAAGACGTGTTAAATGATGATGCTTTTTGCCATTTGCTCTGAAAGAGCAACGCGTGTGCCCTTAACGTTAACAATAATGTTGCCGTCAAAGTGCGAAACTACAGTTATTGGCTCTCCAGGCAAAAAGCCCATGTCTTGCAAATGTCTGCCAAGATCCCCACCAACTTTTAATTGTTTAACGCGATAATTGCCAATTTCTCTAAGTTCTGACAGCACCATAATGCGTCCTCGCTTTCACATACCTCTTTGCATCAAAAAATGTTAGCTTTGGTGAACAAATGAATGTTAGCGAGGGGAAACTCTTTAGTCAAGTAAAACGTACAAAAAGTTTACTAGTGGAAAAATTATCTACAAACGCAAAGACGGCCTACAGTTTTTTGTCATCCACCCAAACGGTAGCAGCGCTTACTCCCCCATTTTTGTTTGTTATAACGCCTGTTGGGCCAAGCCTAGAAAAGACGCCGTTGTAATTTCCATTGTAGGCATAAAGACCTGTTAGTGCATCAAAATCACGCGGTGCAGCTATAGCATCTTCTTCTTTTCCGTAAAGTGGAATTACTGGCAACTTATATGGAGTGCAAAATTCTTGAACAATATAAGGAGAACCCTCTGTATGTAAGCAAGTTTGAACTATCTCTTTCCAGCTCTCCTTGCCGCAAACGCCATCAACGTAGTCCCTACCTGCGTAAACACCAATGCAGCTATACCAATCAATTGGTTTAAGTATCCAGTTTTGTGGATGTTCATACAAATCGCTTGCATTTAGCCATGGTACTTTTCCATCAAAAACATCTTCAAGAAAGGCCGTTTTTGGAAGGTGCTTATGCAAAAATTCACGTTCTTCTTCGCTTAGAAACTTAGTAAGTTCATCATTTTGAAGCACAGCAAAAAGTTGTTTATCATGAACTAATTGCGTCTTAAATGAACCAAAAATTGGAAGCGCCGCATCACGCAATGCAGAAATAAAATCTTTGCATTCGTCCCAATATCGCACAACGTCAACAGCAATGGAGTAACGCCAGATGCAATCTATTTTCAAGTTATCTTTACCAACAAGCGCGTGTGTCCCGTAAAGTGAGCCGTCTTTATAGCGAAGGTGCCGCGCATCATAAACAGCACAAGTACAATCATTTGCTTCAAAACGTTTTGCAAATTTTTGAAATTCACCAAGATTTGGATTGTCGGATTCAAATACTCCAACAATAGCTATAACTGGATTCTCTTTTGCGCATTTCAAAGCACGATACCTGCGTAAAAGCGCCTGCACCCATCCGTCATAATGCGTTTCAATATCGGTTGAAACACTATATTTCTTTGAAAACACCTCAAATGGAAGAGAAGGTTTTATAGCGTTATAGATTTCTTCGTTTTCATTCATTCCGGAAGATGCATCTGCGTTGAATTCGCAAAACTTAAAATCTAACGTGTCTTCATCGTAGAAAATGTCAAGTCGGGCATACGGCATTGCACACATGTCTTCACCGCTAAGCACACACCCAAGAAATCGCTCTTCAAAACTTGGTAGTTCAATAAGTTCGCGGATGCGCGGGTCAAGCCTAAATGCATCACGAAATTCCTCAGATTCAAAATACCGAGCAATGCATTTTTCCAATATCGAACACGTAGTGCTAACAATATCCGAAAAAACTAGCTTGTGTTTCTCGCTCAAAATGCGCGGCATGTATGAGGCATAAACAGCGTGTCCGTCCCACTTTGCACTTGAGTTGTCTAAGTAGTGTTGAGCGGTACTTCTGTGTTTTGCATCTTGTGCGTCGTTTTCTACAAGCGATATGTATGCGTTGTACAAGGAATCCATTTTTTATGACGTTATTTGTTGTTTACTTCTTTTTGCTTATTTCTTGTTGTAAATTGCTCGTTGCTTGTTGCTTATTACTTGTTGTTTGCATTTGGCACGCACGGTTTCGCAAGCCTACAGCTGCTCAACAACACCAGAAATCAACGTGCAAAAATCGCTTTCTTTTAGCTTAGCAACCTCAAATACTTCAATATCGTTAGGAGAAGCCTCTTTCCCCCCGCTAGCCATATTAGAGCAAAGCGAAATTCCAAGCACTCGCATTCCTACATGGCGTGCAGCAATAACCTCTTCGCAAACAGACATTGCAACAGTATCTGCCCCCCAAACACGAAAAGCGCGAATTTCTGCCGGGGTTTCAAAGCTTGGTCCCAAAAGGCCAAGATAGACACCCTCTTGTACCTTAATATTATTCGCACTAGCAACAGACTTTGCAATTTCGCGCAACGCAGGGTCGTAAGCATCTTTCATTCCAAAGAAACGAAAAGCCTCTTCATTTGGTTCTGTCCCAACAATTGGGTTTCTTCCAGTGAAATTGATGTGGTCTTTCATGATGCAAAAATCACCGACATTGTAATCTTCATTGATGGCGCCAGCTGCATTAGTGGTTATAAGCGTTGTAACGCCAACGCGATGCATAAGCCAAATTGGAAAAGCAACTTCTTGAGACGTATTTCCCTCGTAGCCATGAAGGCGCCCTTGCATTGCCAAGACAGTTTTGCCTTTTAGCTCTCCGCAAACAAATCTACCAACATGACTTATGGCAGTGGACTTTTTCATATGTGGAATATCACCAAATGGAACATAAATTGCATCTTCAATTTGCTCTGCTAATGGGCCTAAACCAGAACCCAATACAATACCAACAGTTGGCTTCTTTTCACCCAAAACACTAAGAAGCGCATCTTGTGCTTCATCTAATTTTTGTACCAAACTAAGTTCTTGTTCCATGAATTTTCTTTCCCGCAGAATTTATTTTTTAGATGGCTTTTGCGCAGCAAGCACTCTGTGTTTCCCAGCCAAGTCATCTATAATTTCACAATTTTCAAAGCCACAATTTCGCGCCAGTGCACAAGCGTCTTCCAGACACTCTTCATGCAACTCCACGCAAAGCCACCCGTCTGGTAAAAGTGCGTATTTTGCCCATTCTAGCAACTCTTTAAAAACATCAAGACCATCTTCGCCGCCATCTAAAGCAAGCATGGGCTCGTAATCTTTAACTTCAGCGTCAAGCTCTTCTATTAAAGTACTTGGTATATACGGAGGGTTTGAAATAACCAAAGAAAACTTGCCAATTGTGCTTTTAGGTATAGCATCACCAAGATTGCACTGTACAAATGTTATGCGCGAAGAAAGTCCTAGTTTATCTGCGTTTTTACTTGCAACGCATATAGCTTGCGAAGAAATATCTGTTGCATAAACAAACACATCTTCACACTCTGACGCAATGGAACAAGCTATGCAACCAGAGCCTGTTCCTATATCTGCAACATAAAAGTTATCGCACGGCGCAGCAGTTTCTGATAGTTTTGAAAGCGCAACATCAACCAAAACTTCAGTTTCTGGACGCGGAATCAAAACACCAGGTTCAACTTCTAAAACAATCCGGCGAAATGATGCGCTACCGCAAATATATTGCAGTGGCTCACATTTGCCCCTACGTTCAACTGCGTCATGAAGAACCGCTCGTTCCACTGCGTTTAACGGTTTATCGTAGTTGGTATAAAGTTCAACTCTGCTTAGGTTAGTTGCATGCGACATAAGCCACTGCGCAGACAATCTTGGATTAGGGTCTCCTTTTCGTCTCAAGTACCCAATTGTCCATTCAAGAGCAGATTTAATTGTCCAAATTTCAGGCAAGGTTTAACCAGACAATACTAGCCAATGGAATTTTCAAGTTTTTGTGCGCGGTCTGCTGCTTGAAGTGCAGTAATAACGTCGTTTAGACCATCGCCAAGCAAAACACTATTGTATGTGCTGTTAAACCCAATGCGATGATCTGTCACACGGTCTTGCGGGCCGTTGTAGGTTCTAATTTTTTCCGCGCGGTCACCAGAACCAATTTGCGCTAGGCGTTTTGCGCCTTCTTCTGCTTGCTGCTCGGCAAGCATTTTTTCATACAAGCGCGCACGCAAAACAGCCATTGCGGCAATCTTGTTTTGCAACTGAGATTTTTGGTCTTGCGACTGCACAACAAGGCCTGTTGGAAGGTGTGTAATACGCACGGCAGAGTCTGTAGTGTTAACGCATTGCCCACCAGGACCTCCAGCACGAAACACATCTATACGAAGGTCGTTTTCATTGATGTTTACCTCAACTTCGTCCGCTTCAGGCAAAACAGCAACGGTAGCAGTTGAAGTGTGGATTCTTCCTTGGCTTTCTGTTTTAGGAACACGCTGTACCCTATGAACACCAGATTCAAACTTCATGACAGAATATACTTTGTCGCCTTTAACCTTGAACTGGATTTCCTTAAACCCGCCAGCATCGGATGGAGAAACATCTAACGTTTCAACCTTCCATTTATGCGAAGAGCAAAATCTGTCATACATCTTATATAGGTCACCAGCAAAAATTGCCGCCTCATCGCCGCCGGCTGCTGCTCTAATTTCAACTATGATGTCTTTTTCGTCAGCCGGGTCACTTGGAATGAGCATAAATTTGATTTCTTCTTCAATTTCTGGAAGCTTACTTTCAATATTTGCAATTTCTTCTTGGGCAAATTCTTTCATCTCTGGGTCTGAAAGCATAGATTTTGCTTCATCGCGGTCATTTGTAAGCGAAATAAATTCTTTAGCTTTTGCAAT
>CAZRFO010000091.1:0-5933 GCA_964599515.1 uncultured Eggerthellaceae bacterium
TGATGTCTACGCACCTGGGTGCGCTGTTCGCCCAGAGACAATTATTGATGCTGTAGTGCAAGGGCTTGCTGTTTTGGAAGAAAAATCTAAAGCACTTAAAGCTGGCAATAAAGACAGAGGAGGCGCAAATGAATAACATCTCACAAGAATTTAGCGCCATAGAAATAAACGAACTTTTACCGCTTGCAAAGCGCTTGAAAGCGGCGGGAGCTCGTTACGTGCAAACATGTGGCATCACTCGCGATGATCACATTAGCGTTATGTATTCGTTCATAGAAGACGGTACGCTTTGTAACTACGTTATAGAGGTTCATGAAGGCGAAGTTGTTCCTTCAATTACAGACTTTTTCACAGCAGCATTTGTGTTTGAAAATGAAACGCATGACCTTTTTGGTGTGAACATTAAAGGCATTTGCATAGACTTTGAGGGCAATTTCTACTTGACGTCCGAAAAGACTCCTATGACGGTTATTTCTCCGGAAGTTAAGGCTGCGCGGGAAAAGGCTGCAAAAGTGGCGGCTGTTGCTGCGGCTGCAAAAGCTGCGAAGGCGAAGAAGGCAGCGGAAGAAGCTGCTGCGGCGGGCGACCAGGCTGCTGAAGAAGCCGCTGCGGCTGAGGCTGCGCCAGTGACTGGCGACCAAGCGGCGCCGGTGGCGGCTGCTAGCAAGGCAAACGCTGCATCTGAGGTTTCTTCGCCAGAAACTTCCGCAGAGGCCGCCAGCCAAGAACCAGCGTCTGAAAAGGAAGGTGAGTAGCATGGCGCAAAAAACTGTTATTCCTTTTGGTCCGCAACATCCTGTTTTGCCAGAGCCACTTCATCTTGACTTAGTTGTTGAAGACGAAACAGTACTAGAAGTAATTCCGCGCATTGGCTTTATACACAGGGGCTTAGAGCGACTTGTGCAAGTTAAGGACTACAACCAGATGCTCTACATTGCAGAACGTATTTGTGGCATTTGTAGTTTTGGACATTCGTACGGGTATTCTTCTGCTGCAGAGCGCCTTATGAACGTTGAAGTTCCTATGCGCGCGGAATATTTGCGCGTTATCTACCATGAAATGAGTCGTATTCATTCGCATCTTTTGTGGCTTGGTCTTGCGGCTGACGGCTTTGGTTTTGAGGCGCTTTTCATGCATTGTTGGCGTCTGCGCGAACGCGTGCTTGACATTTTCCAGGCAACTGTTGGCGGGCGCGTAATTCTTTCTGCTTCAAAGATTGGCGGCTTTGTCAAAGACATTGAAAACTCAGAACTTCAAGACATTGTTTCAAAGCTGCACGGCATTGAAGATGAATACAAAGTGATTGTTAAGACGTTTTTGGAAGACAAAACGGTACGCAGTCGCTTGGAAGGCGTTGGTTATATTTCCAAAGAAGATGCACTTGCGCTTAGCATGGTTGGTCCATTTGGGCGTGCATCTGGAGTTGAATACGACGTGCGTTCATTTGGAATGGGTGCGTATTCTGAACTTAGCGAATTTAGCCCAATCATCAGCACAAAGGGCGATTGCTACGCAAGGTGCGAGGTTCGCTGCGCAGAAGTTTATCAGTCTATTGCAATCATTGATGAGCTTGTTTCAAAGATTCCAGATGGCCCAGTATTTACTAAGGTAAAGGGCAATCCTGAAGATGGCGCGAAAGCCACCATGCTTATTGAGCAACCTCGTGGTGAATGCTTCTACTATTTGGAAGGCAACGGCACCAAAAATCTTGAGCGCATGCGTGTTCGCACACCTACAAATATAAACTTGGCTGGCATGACGCAGGCGCTTTCTGGTTGCAATTTAGCAGATGTGCCAAACATCATATTGACCATAGACCCTTGCATTAGTTGTACAGAAAGGTAAGAAGATGGGATTGTTTAAACTCGCTAAAATGACTGTTCCGTCTTTCTTTAAGAAATCGGAAACAATCCAGTATCCTGCAGAGCCTGAGCCTAGCTTTGAAGCGTTGCGCGGCACTGTCCATGTTGATATTGATAAATGCTTCTTTTGCGGTATTTGCGCTAAGAAGTGCCCAGCAGATGCAATAGAGGTAAATAAAGAAGACGAAACTTGGAGCATAAACCATTTTAAGTGCGTGCATTGCGGAGAATGCGTTACATCTTGCACTAAGCAATGCTTGTACTTTGAAAAAGCGCATGTTTCTCCAAGTGCGCAAAAGGCTACAGTAGTTGCGTCAAAGCGCGCGGCTAATCCAACACAGGAAACTGATCCTGAACAACAAACTGGCGCGAATGATGAACAAGCGGCTTTAGAGTAAACTTGACTGCAAAGCTCTGTCGCAAAATATAGGTTTGTTTGATTTTGGGCGTTGGTGCATACCAGCGCCCAAATTTTTGCTCTATTTGCTCTATTGGGTTGCGTGTTTTTAACGTGAATGCTTTCTCAGTCTATATTTGAGCTAAATTGTGGAAAATTTGGTTTTGTTTCCGTTACCAAACATTTGTAAATGTTCGGCTATAATTCCGTTTGTAAATTTGCACAAAAAAGCATCGCCCTTAGCGCAGTGTTTCAGTTTGCGCATCTACGGCAATTGGATTTTTTGAACGTAAAATTCAAATAAGCCAAAATATATTACGTAGCAGGAGGATTCTATGGATCTTGGCTCACATTTGCCTTTATGGAGCATCATTCCATTTGTTGGAATGCTTCTTTCCATAGCTATATTGCCTTTAGTTAAAGGCGAATGGTGGGAAAAACACCAGCTGCACGGTGCGCTTTTTTGGGCGTTTTTGTTTCTCATTCCATTTGCAATAGCATTCGGCTTAAATGAAACTGTCTACGAGCTAATGGAAAGTGTTGTTCTAGACTATATTCCGTTTATTGTTTTGCTTCTTGGACTTTTTATTGTAGCCGGCAATATTCATGTTGGTGGCGCCATAGCTGGAACAACCAGAAACAACGTAATATTACTTGCAATAGGTACATTTCTTGCTAGCTGGGTTGGAACAACTGGCGCGGCTATGTTGCTTATTCGCCCAGTTCTTCGTGCTAATCAGTGGCGTAAATACAAGACCCACATCATAGTATTTTTCATTTTCATGGTAGCCAATATGGGTGGGTGTTTAACTCCTTTGGGAGACCCGCCGCTGTTTTTGGGGTATTTGCGCGGAGTTCCTTTCTTTTGGACAATGCAACATATTTGGCCAATTCTTTTGATGAACGTTGTCATTTTGCTAGTTGCTTTTGCTTTGCTGGACAGGCATTTTGTTAAACGCGAAGGCGAAGATGGCAAGGCTGCGTTGGCGCTTCAGATGAAGGCTTCAAAAGGAATGAAACTGCATCTTGATGGTGCTCACAACATTATCTTTTTGGTTGTCATTATCTTTGCGGTTATCATCAATGGCGTTATTCCGCAAATTGATGCATGCTTGGATGCAAATGGCCAGGTAATTGGCGTGGACGCTTGGGAAGGCATTCACCTTGGCATTGATTATTTTATTCAGATTGCTCTTATTTTAGCTGCAGCTTTAGGCTCGTGGTGCACCACTAAGAAATCGATTCGCGAAGATAACGACTTTGAATGGGCGCCAATTGCAGAAGTTGCAAAGCTTTTCATTGGTATTTTCATCACCATGATTCCCGCATTAGCGCTTCTTCGCACATATGGCTCTACGCTTGGAATTGACTCTCCGCTTAAGTTTTTCTGGATAACAGGCGCGCTTTCTAGCTTCTTGGACAATTCTCCAACATATGTTGTGTTCCTTACAACGGCTGGCTCTTTGGGGGCATCGGCAGGTGTTGGTGCACTAACAACTACGGTTGGTGTTGTTGCAGAAAACTTGTTGCTGGCAATAAGTGCTGGTGCTGTTTTCATGGGTGCAATAACCTACATTGGCAATGCTCCAAACTTCATGGTGAAAAGCATATCCGAGCGCAGCGGCGGCGTTAAAATGCCAAGCTTTTTTGGTTATATGGGCTGGTCATGTTCAATTTTGATTCCGCTTTTCATAATTGATACTGTTGTATTTTTCCTATAGGTATGATGTATGAAAGTACTAGTTAGCGCGTGTTTGCTTGGCGAAAACTGCAAATACAACGGCAAAAACAATTACAATGCGTCTCTTGTGAGCGCGCTAGAAGGTCATACGATTATTCCAATTTGCCCAGAGCAAATGGGTGGCTTGCCAACTCCAAGAAATCCGTCCGAGATTGTTGACGGCGTTGTGACTATGCGCACGGGTGAAAACGTAGATGCTCAATTTCGCGAAGGCGCCAGGCGCGCTTGTGAAATTGCTTTGCGTGAAGGTGCCACGCACGCAATTCTGCAGTCTAGAAGTCCAAGTTGTGGTGTGAAACAAGTCTACGATGGAACGTTTACTGGAACACTTATTCCTGGGCAGGGCATCTGCGCTAAGGCTCTAGCGGATATTGGAATCATGCTAATTGACGCAGAAGACTTTTCGCCAGATTTGCTGGCCATATCAAACTAAATTTTCGAGCCATTTTCAACTAAATTTTCGTGTGAAATCTGCACAAATTTTCAAGCCAGCTCTGCGCTATTCATAAACAAGCAAGCTGGAAAATGCCGTGGCGCCTTCTGCATTTTTGCCAATCACATGCCAGCCAAGTTCGTCTTCGCAAGCATATATATTAAGATTGCCTGTACCAGCAACTTCTTTGCGATAATCAATCTGCAGCGTGCGAAGATGCGTATCTGCATGTTGCGGAATTGCATCTACGATGTATGTGATGTATTTGGCATTGTTCATATGCATGTTTGTGTCGTAGTCGCTGAAACGCGGTGTTACAACAAGTGCGGGCTCATCAGGCATTTCAATGTCTTTAATCTTGCGAAGCTTCCCTTCAAAAGACCGTTCTTCGTTGAAGTTTGTTGGCCCTGGGTAGTTTTCTAAAACGTTTGCGAATTTCCTGTTTTCAATGTCTAGCATTACCCATTCAGAAGTGCCTTTGGCAATTAGATTTCCCTGCATGTCACGCAAAGAATAATCACGCAAGAAAGCCAAACGGGTGGGGGAATGCGGCCAAGTTTTAACTTTTACTTCCTGGTGTGGCACGGCGCTGCCAACTATTTCAATCTTTTGTCGAACAACAGCCCAAATAAGCCCTTTTGCCTCTAGGTCTTCAAGCCCAATGCCAACTTCAGAAGCTTGTTCCGTTGCTAAATCCTGGAAAATATCCAGCACAGCTGTAGGCGTAAGTCTTTTATAGCAATCAAAGTCTGTCAAACGTAGCTTGATAATATGTTCTTTTTCAACTGTCATTTTCTCTCCTGTGCTTTGATAACGCATGCGCGTTATGCGCAGCGCGTTAGTAACTTGCCGCATGCCACAAGCAGCGCCCCGCGCGCGTGTTCCGTGCGCGTTATGAGCAGCGCGTTAATCACTTGCGTGAGCTATTGCTGTTCAAAGAATAATTCATACCAGCGAATGAACGTGTAAAGCGTCCACACATAGCGCCAAAGATTTGCTGTGCGGCGCTTAAACCACACGGCATGCAACTTTGGGCTTTCGCCTTTAAAGGCGCTAAGCAGTGCCTGCAGTTCCTCTTCGCGGAAGAATTTCTTGGCTGCGTTACTTTCAAAAGCTCGCGAAATTTCGCTTAAAAACTCAGGCATTTTAAGCCATTCGCGCGCTGGAACTGGGAATCCTAGTTTTTTGCGGTAAGCAACTTCATGCGGGAGAATGCGGCTTGCTGCAGCGCGAAGCGCAATCTTGTTGCCTTCTGCAGTTGTCTTATAACGCGAAGGCAAACGCCGCGCAATGTCAAAGATGCGAAGGTCGCAATACGGCATGCGTATATCCAGGCCTGTGCCTCGCGAAATCTTTGTGGAGTTGTAAAGAATGCTTCCTTCAAAATACGTGCGAAGGTCTGTGTAGAGTTTTTGACCAAGTTCGTCATAAACCTTGCCGGGCGCGCATCGCTGTTCAATAAAACTGCTGGTAGAGCGCGTATTGTCGTAACGTTGTAAG
>CAZRFO010000092.1:0-5901 GCA_964599515.1 uncultured Eggerthellaceae bacterium
CACTCATTCTAGATAGCGGCGCAAACCTTATTTCATATGGGATGGGAGAGCGTTCCATCGTAGAAATTGCGGATGCGCTTGCATCTGGCCTTTCAATTGAAGATGTCACATTTATTGATGGCACAACTTACAGAACGCGCAGTTTGGAACATGTTTATGACTACGAACTTTTGCCGTCTTGGCAAGAAATAAATGCAGATAAACGCGCCTTTGCAATGAGTTTTGCTACGCAATATAAAAATAGCGACCCAATAAGCGCAAAACGCTTAGTTGAGCCTTATGGAGAACACGAATTTGTTGTGCAAAATCCACCTCAAATGCCGCTTACTCAAGAAGAAATGGATGCAACATATGCGCTTCCTTATACGCGTACGTGGCACCCACAATATGATTCAATGGGCGGAGTTCCTGCGCTAGCAGAAGTTAAGTTTTCCATTACTAGTTCTCGTGGATGCTTTGGCGAATGCGCGTTTTGCGCGTTGACGTTTCACCAAGGGCGCATAGTTACAAGCAGAAGCCATGAGTCTATTGTTGAAGAAGCGCAAATCCTAACGGAAGACCCTGAATTTAAAGGCTATATTCACGATGTTGGTGGCCCAACAGCAAACTTTCGCAAGCCAGCATGCCCCAAGCAGCTAAAAGCTGGAGCGTGTACACATAGGCGTTGTTTAACGCCTAAACCTTGTCCTTCAATGACTAAAGATCACAGCGATTATCTTAGTCTTTTGCGAAAACTGCGCGCGCTTCCAGGCGTGAAAAAAGTCTTTATTCGCAGTGGGATTCGCTTTGACTATTTAATGGCAGACCCTAAACATAAAGAATTCATGCGTGAACTGGTTGAACATCATGTAAGCGGACAGCTTAAAGTTGCACCAGAACACGTGAATGACCAAACGCTAGAATGCATGGGAAAGCCGCGAAATGAAGTGTTTCAGGCTTTTGTAAAAGAATATGAAGCCGCAAACAAAGCTGCAGGCAAAAAGCAATTCATGGTGCCATACTTTATGAGTTCGCACCCCGGGTGCACACTTGATGCTGCAATAGAATTAGCCGAATACGTGCGCGATATGGGATACAACCCAGAGCAAGTGCAGGACTTTTACCCAACACCAGGTTCTCTTGCAACATGCATGTATTACACAGGTCTAGACCCTCTAACAATGAAGGAAGTTTATGTTGCGCGAGACCCTCACGAAAAGGCTCTGCAGCGCGCACTTATTCAATACAGAAACCCCAAGAACCGTGCTCTAGTTAAAGAAGCGCTTCTTCGCGCTGGTAGAGAAGATTTGATTGGAGAGGGAAAGAACTGCCTAATAAGATAGATGTGTCTAGATTGGCTATTTGACTTTTGGCTGGGGTGGCGGGCGCTCTGTGCGCATGCAGAGGGCATTCGGCGACGCAGGGCTCGGTTTGGATAATGCTTCATTTGAGATGAATCGTTAAACTGGCAACGTATGATTTTTTGAAACGTAAGTTGCAGCCCCTTATCCACAACCTCACATGGTCACCTCAACCCTCTGCCTGCGCGCCTCGCTATAGCAAGTCACTCGTGCGACAATACGACAAAGTGAGATATATGTAGTCGATGGTGGCTTGGTATGTGAACGAACCCCGCACGCAGATTTTTCGTGGTATAAGCGAATGCACCACGAAAAATCAAGCACAGGACTGTGAGCGAACATACCTCGCCACCATCGACCAGGTATGTTCGCTCATGAATCTTGTTAGTGCAGCTTGTACGATTGTGTGAATCTAAGACAGTAATTCTTTAGCGGCTTGTTCGATTTTGCTAAGCAGGGCGCTTGCTTGTGTGTCGCTTTCTCCTTTAACAAATGAGTAAGCTTTGATTTTTGGTTCTGTTCCGCTTGGGCGAATAATTATTTTGTGTCCGCCTTCTAGCTGAAGTTCAAGTACATTTGCTGACGGAAGAGTTTGTGTGGCTGAGTTGCCTCTTCCTCCAAGAATTGGCATTTGCGCGCCGCGTTCGTAGTCAACTACGTTTTCTACCTTCATTCCAGCAACGTGTTCAGGAGTTTTTGCTCGCAAGCCTTCCATCAGGTGTTTCATTGTGTCGGCTCCGCTTTCACCAGGAAAGCTTGCCGTGATTGTGCTGTTTTTCCACCAGCCGTAACGTTCATATAGTTCATGCATTGCTTGCACTAGGTCACGGCCGTGAGCTTTATGCCATGCTGCCATTTGGCAAATTAGCATGCTTGCAACAATTGCATCTTTGTCGCGTACGTATGTGCCAGCCAAATACCCGTAACTTTCCTCAAATCCAAACATGAAACGGTTTTCTTCGTGCGCGCTTTCAAGAAGTGCAATTTGTTCGCCAATGTATTTAAAGCCAGTTAGAGTGCGGCGCATTTCAAAACCGCGGTCGCGTGCCATATAGTCACAAATTACGCTGCTTACGATTGTACTTACGCATACTTTATCGCGCAAATCTTCGCCACGCATCTGTGCTTTTTCGCATTCGTAATCAAGCAAAAGTGCGCCAACTTCATTTCCGGTTAGCAAAACGTATTCGCCATTATGCGCAACCGCAATGCCTGCGCGGTCTGCATCTGGGTCTGTTGCAACTAGTAAATCTGGCTTGACTTTTTCGCATAGCGCAAGCCCGCATGCAAGCGCTTCGCGGATTTCTGGGTTAGGGTAAGGGCAGGTGGGGAAGTTGCCATCTGGGTTGGCTTGTTCTGGAACAACTGTGACATTTTTTAGCCCAATACGCTCAAAAATGCGCGTTACGCATTCAAGACCAGTACCGTTAAGTGGCGTGTAAACAACGGAAAGGTTTTCCACGGCAGATGCGTTTTCAAGAGATTGTGCAGCTACTGCGTCAATAAACCCATCAAGCACTTCTTCTTCGCAATAACATACGGCTTCATTGTCAAATGCTTCTGCGAAAGGAACGCGTTTAACACCGTCAAATACGTCAACGCTATTTATGGCCGCCTGAATATCTGCTGCAGCCTTGCTTGTGATTTGACATCCGTCTGCGCCATAAACTTTGTAGCCGTTGTATTCGGCAGGGTTGTGGCTTGCTGTCATATTGATGCCGGCATCGCATCTCAAGTAACGAACAGCCCAGCTAAGTGCAGGTGTTGGCTCTATTCGTTCATACATGTAGCACTTGATGTTGTTGGCTGCTAGAACTTCTGCAACCACATGACAAAATTCTTCGCCACAATTGCGTGAGTCACGCGAAAGAGCAACACTTGGAGTGTGCGTGGTGACAGTTGCATTAAGGTAATTGGCAAGCCCTTGTGTTGCCTTACCAACAGTGTGAATATTCATGCGGTTTGGACCAGCGCCAATTATTCCGCGCAACCCGCCTGTGCCAAATTCAAGTTCCTGGAAGAATGCATCTGCTAGTGCTGTTTCGTTGTTTGCTAGCTTTTCAAGTTCTTCTGCGTAGCGTGCATCTGCGCAATCTATCCAACGTTTGTGCTGCTCAAGGTATGTTTTGTTGAGTGTCATAAATGTTCTTTCTACTTGAGTTTTGTGCGCTTTTTTGCATTAGTGCTTTATCGATTGCGTACTTTAGATCTTCTGTGTTTCTAAACTTACGCGCTTATTTACTTACCTGTTAGTCGTAGTGACGCAAAACGTGCCACGGAGTAAGTTTGTCTGCTGTGGTTTGTAGTGTTTCAAGCGCAGAAGGTATGTCAATATTCTGCGGGCAAACAGCTGCACACGCACCGCATTTCAAACATGCGCCAGGTTTTTTGTCTTCTGGCAAAGATTCAATTCCCATGGTGACGTTGTAACTTGTTCCTGTTAAAGCATCGTTTGCAAGAATGAGCAAATTTGGAATGTCAAGCCCAAGTGGGCAGTGCTTGGTGCAGTATCTGCAGGCAGTGCATGGAATGAAGTTTGCAAAGCTTTGAGCAATGCCTTCAATGCATGCTGCCTCTTCATCTGTTAAAGGCTTTTGTTCGCTAAATGTTGCCGCGTTTTCTTCAATCATTTCAATGCTGTTCATACCAGAAAGCACAACGCCTACGTTGTCAAGGCGCTGGAGCCATCTGAATGCCCAGGCAGCTGTGCTTTCATCTGGTCTGTATGCGTGAAGTTTTTCCGTTGCTTCTTCACCTAAATTTACAAGTTTTCCCCCGCGCACAGGTTCCATAACCCAAATTGGTAATCCAAGGCTTGTAAGGTATTCGTATTTTTCGCGTGATTCTTGTAGTGTCCAGTCCAGATAATTGACCTCTAGCTGGCAAAATTCCATGTGCTTGCCATATTCGTCCATGAAACGCTTGATTGTGTCAAGACGCCCGTGTGAAGAAAATCCAAGGTGCTTTATGCGTCCAGCTGCTTTTTCTGCAATCATCATGTCAATCATGCCAAGATTTTTGTCCATGTAGCTATCTATAGAAAGTTCTGTCACATTATGCGCAAGATAAAAGTCAAAATATTCAACACCGCAACGATCAAGCTGCTCTTGGAAAATTTCCCCAGGGTTCCACGTGTTTCTGTGCTCATGACCTGGGAATTTGCTAGTTATGTAATATGAGTCACGCGGGTGTTTGCTAAGGCATTCGCCTAAAACACTTTCAGAAAATCCAAGATGGTAACTATAGGCTGTGTCGAAATAATTTATGCCGCATTCGATTGCTTTGTCTATGAGTGCCTGAGTTGCAGCTTTGTCTATGTTTCCTGCATCGCCATCTATTACTGGCAAGCGCATTGCGCCAAAACCAAGGCGAGAAATTGATGTGTCTTTGAAATCGTAATAAAGCATATGTTCCTCCAGTTTCGTGTGCCTACTTAAACCGTGCGTAAATGTCCGATTCGTATTCAACGCTTGTTGCCAAACTTGCAGGAATTGTCATGATAACGTTCTCATAACCAATAGACCCACTTTGCGCGCCTACGGTACTTGCCTCAGATTCTTCGGTTGCAGGCCATTGAGTGCCCGTTCCGTCGTTTGTAAGCCCGTCAACTGCGTCAAACCAGATGCTTATATTTTCAGCCTCGTTCAGTTTTGTGCGGTCAAGTGTGCAAGCAGCTACAACGCGAATTGATGTAGCCCCTGTTCCAGATTGCAATTCCGCTCCGTTTACGCTGTTAGAAAGCGAATATTGAGCAGCCAAAATGTTGTAGTCTGCAAAAGCTTGTGCGCTTTCATCGCTTAAGGTGTCACTTGCGTCGGTTTCGTCATCTAAAGTTATAAGTTGTACCAAAGATGTTCCACTTTGCCCGTTGATTGCAACAGACCCAACGCTGCCTTTTTCGTCTTCTTTACCTTTCAACTCAAAGATGAAATAGGTATAGGCGCTTTCATCTGAACTTAATTCTTCGTCAACAAACACGCCTAAAAGCTTAACTTGTTCACTATTTGCTTTGTAATCTGAAAAATTTGGATCTGCGGCAATTGCAGCATCAAGTCGCTTTTCTTCGGGGCTTTTTGTGCATCCCGTAATTTTGCACACGGCAAAAATGACAAGCGCAATAACAATTACGCCAATGATAATAACTCGCAAAGGAATTTCTCTCATGAGCTTCCTAACTACTTAAAAATCAGAAATGTATTGCGCTATTATATGTCATATCAATTAACTAAAAGTAAAAGGGGAGTTATGACACGAAAGATTCTTATTGCGATTGGCAGTCCACGCAAAGATGGTAATGTGACAATTCTTGCTAATGAGTTTGCTCGCGGCGCAAAAGAAGCAGGTCATGAAGTCATTATTGCAGATGTGGCACACAAAAACATTGCCCCTTGTAAAGCTTGCGAATACTGCTTTACATCTGGCGGCGTTTGCGTGCAAAAAGATGACATGCAAGAAATGTATGACTTGCTTCATGAATGCGACACGCTTGTGTTTGCTTCGCCAATTTACTACTACACATTTACCGCCCAAATTAAGGCGTTTATGGACCGCCAGTTCTGCG
>CAZRFO010000093.1:0-3046 GCA_964599515.1 uncultured Eggerthellaceae bacterium
CGTTGGAGCAAACACCTCAAAACGCCCTGGCCAACGCGTGTTTTCTATGCCTTGTTCAATTGCGTTGCCGGAGATATTCCAACCGCGTTTTTGCAGTTCAGACACTGTTTCTATGGCAAGTGCCGCGTTTTTTGGCTGATATGTTCCAAGCAAGCTAGTTTTATATTGTGCACCCTTGTAACTAAAATTACGGTAAATCTTATACTGGTTAGCCTCAACTGAAATTGCGCCACATTCAAGCGCGTCAAAATCTGGGTAGGCGCATTGCGCTCCAGCGGCAACAGCGGCAGCCTGCACAACATCTTGCGCAGCCTGTTCTTGCGGGTAGCTAAGAACGCTGCATCCAGGCTTTATAATTCCAGCCTTTTCAGCTGCGATTTCTTCAATAGTGCTGCCTAAAATTGCAGTATGGTCAAGGCCCAACCGCGCAATTACGCACACCTCTGGGTTTTTAATTACGTTGGTAGAATCAAGCCTTCCGCCTAGGCCAACTTCTAACACTACAATGTCGCATTCGCACTGCTTGAAATAACAAAACGCAACGGCGCTCATTAACTCAAACTCTGTTGGATGCTCGCTCAATTGCGCTTCAACCTCTTGCGCAGCACTGCGAACACGCAACGTAATAGCACGCAAATCACAAGCAGAAATATTACAGCCGTCCACACGGATGCGTTCCTCAAATTTTTCTATATATGGGCTGGTGAAAAGACCTGTTTTGTACCCAGCACATTGCAAAATAGATGCAATGTATGCGCAAGTTGACCCCTTGCCATTTGTGCCTGCAACGTGTACAAATTTAAGCGAATCCTGCGGGTTTCCAAGCTTTTCCATAAGCAAAGAAATTCGCTCAAGGCCCAAAGAAACGTGCTGCCATCTTGGCGTATTGATATAGGCTACTGGGTCAAATTCGCCTTCATCAGCCGCGCTGCAGCCAGAACCGGCGCCCTGGCTCAAGCACGTGCCAAGTCCGCCTAACGTTTGTACACCACGTGCGTCAAATTCGGCATCTGCCTGCAAACTATCTTGCATGGCTATTCCCTTGGTGCGCTAAGCAGTTTACCCAAATGGGCAAAATCTTCTTCTAAGGCGCTACGCTTACTTCTGTCATAAATTGCCGCTGCCGGATGATACACCGGAAGCACTTTAAACTTCCCAGCGCGTTGCAACGTGCCATGAAGCTTTGTAATGCCAAGTTCTGTGCGAAGAATAAAATGCGTTGGATAATTCCCAAGAGTCACTATAAATTCTGGATTGATAGTGCGCGTTTGTTCGCGAAGGTAATCTGCGCACTGCTCAATTTCATAAGGAAGCGGATTTCTATTTTCTGGTGGCCTGCACTTTAGAACGTTGGCAATGTAGATATCTTCACGCGCAAGTCCCGCAATCTCTAGGAGCTCGTTTAGGTATTTTCCCGCAGCTCCAACAAAAGGCTCACCTTGTAAATCTTCATTTTTCCCGGGAGCTTCGCCAATAAAAAGAACTCGCGCGCATGGATTACCTACTCCAAAAACAGCATGCGTGCGAGTGTCTCCTAGTGGGCATTTGTGGCACGCATCAACCTGTGCGCGGATATCATCTAGCGGAATTTGAGGTTTTGCCATGAGTGTTTCCTGCGCGTTTTCCTACACATAAATGCGAGGCATGCGGTGCGCAAAGTGAATGGCAAGCTCATGAGTGATGGTTCCAAGAGTATCAGCCATGTGGTCAAGGGTAATTTCTGCATTACCTTGCTTGCCAACAATAAGCACTTCATCGCCAATTTCTGGTGTACGACGCAGTGCAAAATCGCGCGGAGCCTTGTATTCAAACATACACTGATCCATGCAAATATTGCCAACCTGCGGGTGGAGCGTTCCGTTGTAAATGATATTTGCCTTACCGGAAAGGTCACGCCTAAAGCCATCGGCATAACCTAAAGGAAGCGTGCAAATATAGGAACCGCCAGAACTTCTGTAATGAAGGCCGTAGCTTACGCCGTCGCCAACAGAAAGCGTGCGCGTATCTGTAATGCGGGCGTGCACGCTCATTGCAGGTTTCAAGTCAATAAGCGGACGTGCTTCTTCGCATGATTGCAAGCCATAAAGCGAAATGCCTAAACGCGCCATGTCAAAATGAACACCGGGATAGCGAACAAGAGCAGCAGAATTTGCCGCGTGTACAATGCCTGGGTTAATTCCTGCTGCAACAATTGCATTTACGGCGTCTACAAAGCGGTGCCCTTGCATGTCAAAGTCAAAAACTTCCGGACAATCTGCCGTAGCAAAGTGAGTGAAAACGCCAGCTAGTTCTAACGACTGGTGGAAGTTAATCTGACGCAAAAATTCAACAACATTGTCGTATTTCACACCAATGCGGTTCATGCCAGTATTGATTGCCAAGTGATACGGAGCACTTACACCATAAGCGTTAGCTACTTCTGCATATTGAATTGCGAATTCTGCCGTGTAAATACTTGGCATAATCTTGTATCCCAAAAGCAGCGGGATTGCCGTTTTAGGCGGTTGACACAAAAGCAAAATTGGAGCGTTTACATATGCTTCGCGCAGTTCAATTCCCTCTTGAACTGTTGCAACAGCCAAGTATTCTGCACCAGAATTGAGCGCAGTTTTAGCAACTCGCACAGCACCGTGGCCATATGCATCTGCCTTTACAACAGCGCAAAGCCTGCAATTGCGCCCAATGATGTGCTTTGCCTGCAAAACATTGTGGCGAATAGCATTCAGGTCAATTTCAAGCCACGCCCAGCGTCTGTCTGTATCTTCAATTTCTGCAAGCTTTTCTGGGTCAAAAGCCAATTTTTGTTCTTGCTTTTCTTCTTCTTTTTCTTCGTTAACGCGTTTTACAGAAGAATCCTCTGCAAAACGTGAAAATTGCTGCGTGTTTTTCTGAGCAAACCCGGTGAATCCGTTAATGACTTCATCCATAGTGCTTTCCTTTTGTGCGTTACCTTTTGTGTCTTGTGTGTCCTGCGCGCTGTCCTGGGCGCTACTGTCTTGTGCGCTGCCGTGTGTACATTGCGCGTCCGGCGCGTTGCCATTGGTGT
>CAZRFO010000093.1:3056-5731 GCA_964599515.1 uncultured Eggerthellaceae bacterium
GCTGGCGTGCGCGGACTGCGCGCCACCATGAACGTGGCTGTCATGTGCGTCTTGCGCTTCCTTGCTGCCGCCCTGCGCGCCGCCCTGGACGCGGCTGCCATGCGCCTCCTGCTGCGTAGCCGCAACATCACATGAAGCGTCATCCTGGCGCTGCGTCCATGTGCCATCAATCAGGGAAAATTGTTCGTGCGCATGTTCTGCAGCATTCTCTGCTGCCTGTGCTGCAGCCTGTTGCCTTTGCAGTTGGCGCATTCGTTTATTACGTTTGCCGCTCATAATCTAAGTCTATTCTTTAAAGCCATAAACCAGCTATCAGAATTAATGTCCGCCGCCAGCCATCATCTTTACTGCATGTGGAAGCACCTTTTCAATTCCAGCCCAATTTTCACGTGCTGCTTTTTCGCTTCCTGGGAGGTTAATTACAATGCATCTTCCGCGTTGCATGCAAACTGCACGGGAAAGCATTGCATGTGGCGTGATTTGCAAGCTGTATGCACGCATAGCCTCTGCAATTCCTGGTACGTTGCGTTCGCACACATCTGCAGTGGCCTCTGGCGTAACATCGCGCAAAGAAAGCCCACTTCCACCGCATGTAAGCACAATGTCTGCCTTCAATTCATCTGCTCCGCGGACAATTTCCTTAGCGATAGTTTCGCGGTCATCCTTTACAACAACCCTATCAAGGCATGTCCAACCGGCATTGGCAATGAGCTCTTCAAGTGCAGCACCTGCCGTGTCTTGCGATTTATCACGCGTGTCAGAACACGTAACAATTGCAAAAGTAACGTTTGACTCAGACATGTATTTTCCTTCCCTAAACCATCATTTTTAACAAATGTAAATGATAGCTGTTTTAGCACTTTCCTTGGTCGAGTTTTACATATCCGCACCACATTACCCCAAATGCTAGTGCTAGAATGAACGGACTTATTAATCATTCCTACAAGGAGGCTTTTATGAGCTGCATTATTGATGTTTACGGCAGACAAATTTTGGATTCTCGCGGCAATCCAACTGTAGAAGTTGAAGTTGTTTTAGACGACGGTTCTATGGGCAGAGCTGCTGTTCCATCTGGTGCATCAACTGGTGCTTTTGAGGCTGTTGAATTGCGCGATGGCGACAAATCACAGTACTTGGGCAAAGGCACATTGAACGCTGTTGACCACGTAAATACTGAAATTGCTGCTGCTTTATACGGCTGGGATGCAACAGATCAGCGCGGCGTAGACGCAATTATGATTGAAGAAGACGGCACAGAAAACAAGGGCAAGTTTGGCGCAAATGCAATTCTTGGTACGTCTTTGGCTGTTGCGCAAGCGCAAGCTAAAAGCGTTGGTCTTCCTCTTTACAAATATGTTGGCGGCGCAAACGCTCACATCTTGCCAACACCAATGATGAACATCCTAAACGGTGGCGTTCATGCAGACAACAATGTTGACTTCCAAGAATTCATGATTATGCCTGTGGGCGCAACAAGTTTTGCAGAAGCTCTTCGCTGGTGTGCAGAGATTTACCACACTCTAAAGAGCGTATTGCACGACGCAGGCCTTGGTGGTGGAGTTGGAGACGAAGGCGGCTTTGCTCCAAACTTAAAGAACAACGAAGAACCTCTAAAGTACATTGTTCAAGCATGTGAGGCAGCTGGTTACAAACCTGGCACAGATATCATGTTTGCAATGGACCCAGCTTCTACAGAATACTATGATGCAGAACGTGAGATGTATGTTTTAGCTGGTGAAGGCGTTGAATACACTCGCGAGCAAATGGTTGACTACTGGGAAGCGTTAGTTAACAAGTATCCAATCATCTCCATTGAAGATGGCATGGCAGAAGAAGACTGGGAAGGTTGGAAGATGCTAACAGAGCGCATTGGCAACCGTGTTCAGCTTGTTGGCGATGACCTCTTTGTAACAAACACAAAGCGCCTTGCTAAAGGCATAGAACTAGGATGCGCTAATGCAATCCTTATCAAGGTAAACCAAATTGGTTCTTTGACAGAAACCCTTGAGGCAATTGAAATGGCAAAACAAGCAGGTTACGCTTGCATTATGAGCCATCGTTCTGGAGAAACAGAAGACGTCACAATTGCAGACCTTTCTGTTGCGTGCAACACTGGTCAAATCAAAACTGGTGCTCCTTGCAGAAGCGACCGCGTTGCAAAATACAATCAGTTGCTTCGCATTGAAGAAGAACTTGATACTTCTGCGGAATATGCCGGAATGAAGGCTTTCTACAACATCAAGCGCTAAAGCACAAGCAGAAGCTAAAGTGCGCACCGTGCCAAAGCGCATGCGGCACATTTTGTCCTATAGCGCAAAACATTCAGTAAGCGAAGGCGCCTGCCAGGTAAACCTGGCAGGCGCCTTTTTCTAAGAATTAACTTTTGATGGGTTTTTACACGTTGAACTTGAAGTGCATGACATCGCCATCTTGCACAACGTAGTCTTTTCCTTCTTGACGAAGTTTCCCTGCAGCGCGGCATCCAGATTCCCCACCAAGAGAAACATAGTCTTCATACGATGCAGTTTCTGCCTTAATGAAGCCGCGCTCAAAGTCTGAGTGAATTACACCAGCTGCCTGTGGCGCCTTTGCGCCAATTGGAATAGTCCACGCGCGGCTTTCTGTTGGGCCAGATGTGAAGTAAGACTGCAAGCCTAACATCTTATACGCCGCTT